>NZ_JBPXRQ010000002.1:0-215445 GCF_051842895.1 Cytobacillus sp. Hm23 | reverse complement strand
AATGTAGGGCATCAAATCCTCCTCTTTCATAAGCAACTTTCCATTGTCTAAGTGTTTCTGGAGATGGGATGTGAAAAATTGCAGCCGTTTCTCTGATAGACGCCCGATTCTCTTTCATAAGTAAGTACGTCTAGTTTAAACTGTGCAGGGTAACTTGTATAGTTTTTAATAAAAGCGTCTTCACCATAAGCCTTGTACAATTTCACCCATTGATGAAAATTACTGTGGTGAACCCCTATAGATTGAGTAATAGATTCACCACTGTCCTTCCCATTAAGAAATTGTTTTACCGCATTAATTTTTACTTCAGCAGAAAATTTACTAATAAAAAACAACACCTCCAATTGATAGTTGTGTCTAACAATTTGGGTGCAGTACATAGACTTCGTGGCGTCCTTTCTTCTATAAAATGATAACTGTTCCGTAAAACTACATTTTTATCTTCTAGTTCAGAAATATACGTAAATAGCCTTTATTATTGTCTTTAAATTTGAAAAGTAAAATGACATTTTATGGAGATACACAGGACGAGCGGTCCTAAAATGCATGATTATTCCATAACAAGAAAAAAACAGTTGCATCTTTATATTAGATAATTATATTATTTATATTAGATAATCATCTAATATAAAGGGGTAGGTATCTAATTATGACTGCAATTATTGAAGTTCAAGATCTTAAGAGGGTTTTTCATACTGAGGAAGGGTTATTAAAGCGTAAGAGTAAAGAAATTCATGCATTACGAGGATTATCATTTAATGTAAATAAAGGCGAAGTATTTGGTTTATTAGGACCAAATGGGGCAGGAAAAACGACCACGATAAAAATACTGACTACGTTATTAACACCCAGTTCTGGAGATGTAAAAATTCTTGGTCTCAACCCTGTATCTGAATGTAAAAAACTACGACCGCAAATAAATTTCATTCTAGGTGGTGAAAGAAATCTATATTGGCGATTAAGCGCTTACGACAACCTTGCTTATTTTGCAGATTTATATCACGTTCCAAGAATTGACCAAAAGAGAAAAATCATCGAGTTACTTGATTTAGTTGGATTAACTCATGTAGCCAACCGAAGAGTTGAAACCTTTTCAAAAGGGATGAAACAGAGATTACAAATTGCACGTGGGTTAATTAATAACCCTAAGGTATTGTTTCTCGATGAACCAACGATTGGCTTAGATCCAGTAAGTGCACAACAGTTAAGAACGATCATTAAACAATTAAATCATGAAGGAACGACTGTTTTACTAACAACACATTACATGATGGAAGCTGATGAGCTATGTAACAGAATCGCATTTGTTAATGAAGGAAATATCGTAGCATTAGATAGTCCAGAAAATTTAAAAAAAGTTAGTGACCAAGTGTCAGTTATAGAATGTAAAATCATTGGGTCTACTGCTCAAGAAATCCAAACTTTGGAGATGTTACCTAATGTTTTACAGGTGAGAGTTGAACAAATGGCGTTAACCTACCATATCCGTATCCAAACTTATAGCCCACAAGAAGTCATCCCAAAGATGTATCAAGTTTTAAGTACTGGAATGATTGCTGACTTAAGTATTAATCAGCCTACACTAGAAGATGTTTACATACAAATTGTTGGAGGTAAAGCTTCATGAGTCTACCACCACCTTTAAGAACACTCATCAAAACGATTAGCATTCATATGAAGCTTTCGATGGTACGACCGATGTTTCAGTTCATCATACTATTTCAACCTTTTATCTTTGCAACTCTCGGGATATTTATTTATGGTCATTCAGATGCGGAACAGATTTTTCATTATGTCGTTTTAGGATCTGGATTCATGACATTATGGTCGTCCATTGTATTTTCTTCAGCTAGTGATGTAAATCGCGAAAGGATGTATGGCACGTTAGAAATTATTTTCACATCTCCAACATCATTTGCAAATACTCTCGTTGGAAAAATAATAGGAAATACAATATGGGGAATTTTATCAATGTTTATCTCATTTGTTTACCTTACTCTATTATACGATGTACAAATCCAAATTAATTACATATGGTTATTTTTTGGGAGCTTCCTTTTAAACATCATTTCTTTATCAATTTTTGCGTTTTTTCTTGCTATGTCTTTCACACTATCACGACAAGCAGCAATGTTGATGAACTGCATTGAGTATCCAATCTATCTAATTTGTGGTTTCATGTTCCCTATTTCCATATTACCTGCTTGGATACAACCCATTTCGTGGCTTCTTCCACCGACCTGGACTATTAAACTATTACGTGATGTAACTGGAAATCACTTAGTCGTCAATGAGATAATGCAAACAATAATTATACTAATCGCTCTTTCCTTCATTTATTTAGCATTAGCTGTCATTTTTTATAGATTAGTAGATAAAAAGGCAAGAATCGCTGGAACGCTAGGGGTGTACTAATATGGAGATGATAAAACGATTTTTTCGTCATGCTACTTTATCCTATAAAGCATTATTTGGTTGGCTAGACCCAAAAGTATATTTATTTGTTATGGTTCTTAGCCCCATTAGTCAACTACTATTCTTCTCAGTTTTGGTGAAATATGTTTATGACGGTAGGGGCTTAAATGGATTTATCGCTTCGAACTCATTATTATTATGTGTCATGAGTTCAGTGTTCGGTATGATGTCAGTTATTACTTCTGACAGAAGTATGGGTACATTACAAATCGTTATTTCAAGCCCTGCAAACAAAACTAGTTTATTTATGGCAAGGTCATTTGCTCATATTATCAACGGCCTTTTTACAGCATTAATAGGTTTAATTGTAGGGATAATACTTTTCGATGTTACAATACAATTTGAAATGGTTCCGTACTTAATATTTGTATGGATAGTGTCAATTTTTGCTGCATGTGGTTTAGGACTAATTGTCGCCAGTTTTTGTTTATGGACACCGTCTATGCATTTAATATCAAACCTTCTCTTTAGCCTATTGTTATTATTGAGCGGCGCTAACTACCCTCGTGAAGTTATGCCACAATGGATGTATCAGTTATCTAACTTCTTTCCCCTTACTAGAGGTGTAGAGGCTACTAAACTGCTTGTCAATCACAGTGACTCTTCACAAGTATTACATTTAATGATGGAAGAATTCTTCCTTGGTTGTGTGTTTTTCTTGATTGGTGTCTTATTTATACGATACGCCGAATTTTTAGCACGTGGCAAGGGTACGATGGAATTAGATTGATTATTAATACTACAACAATGGTGTTGAATGCTACACCCGTGTATAACTGGCTCTTTAATTGACGATCTTAAACACTATGAGTTCATTCATTCTGCTGTGAACTCATAGTGTAGTTAGTATAGTGTAATCTCTGATACATTAAGCATCATTCTTAGCACAAAATGAGTCAAGGTGAATAATGTCCTAAACCAAAATTTCTTGCGACCTCCGTAATACAATTAATCGAGTACAATGATGTCGACATTACAATGATAGAACATTTCTCTAAATTCTTGAACTAGCCTCATCAGTTTGAAACCTTAGAAGCTCACAATGCATCATTCTCAAAATTTCAATCTCATGTCTTGTTGATGTTTACTAACAGCCCATAAGCGCGCTACTTCCCCTATTATTTTCCATAGCATACTCTTTATTATTTTTTCAAAAAACTACTGGAGCGAGATTATATGCGATCGTTGCCGTAAATGAAAAAATGCTATGAATCCTACTTTGTAAGGATTTAACAATAAATAAGAAAATAGCCTATAATAAGATATATCTACAAATTAACATATAACATTTTATGTTAATTTTTTTGTTTATGTTGGTATAATGTTATTGCCCTAGCATTGGAGACTCAAATAGTTACAGTTTAAATCCAGGAGGTAGAAATGATAGTCAATTATCCCATTTATAAGACAATCCAAATTGAAGATGATGACTTGATAGAAATAGTTAAAACGAAAGCATTTCAAAGGTTATCGCTCATTAAACAGCAAGGTAATACATTTTTTCTACATAACGAAGCAATTCATACTAGGTTTGAGCATTCTCTAGGAATCTATGAATTGCTGAAGCGAGTTATTTCTAGTCTAAGTGCACGGGGAGACATTTCTCTTACTCAGTATGAAAAAAAACTTGCTAAAGTTGCAGCATTATTACATGATATCGGTCATGGTCCCTTTTCACACTGCTTCCAACTCATATCAGGTCATGATCATGGAGAATTAACTCTTCGAATCATTAGCGAAAATACAGAAATCAGAAATATAATAGACCGAACACCAAACTTACTAAACGATGTTTTACATATATTAAGAGGTGGTAGTAAGTACAAAATCATTGAAGAAATTCTATTTGGTTCACTATCACTCGATCAGCTTGATTTTTGGAATAGAGATTTGTATTATTCCCACTTACACATTAATCCTTATGACATTGATATTTTAATTGATTCCCTTCGGTTGAAAGGAAATACTTTAATGGTTGATGTCTCAGCAGTTCCTCAAATAGAACAAATGATAAGCATGAAGGAGAGTTTATACAAGTATGGCTTCGGTCATCCTTTTGTTGTTGGTAAGGATCTGCTTATACAAGAAATTTTTAAAACAGTAGTACGTCAAGGCATTCATCTTCAATCACAATCGCTCTCAAATGTGTTGAAATCTGAAATACTACAAATAGAAGATTTTCTTTCTCTGCACGATAAAATGCTTGTAGATGAAGTTATCATATTGAGTAATGTACAGGAACATGAGCAATTAAAGAAGTTAGCAACATTATATTTATCATCAACTGACAGTGTAAAATATGATGAATCATATATGGATATGTATTCTTCTACTGGGATTGTTATTAAAGAAAACAAAAATTATTGTTCCTATACTGGGGGGATTTGTGTTAGTAATGATGAAGAAATTGTTGATATTTTACAAGTTTCTAAGCATATACAAAGTATCACTGAAATACCAGCAAAATATCGTGTCTATTCATTAAATGGTTCTCTTAATTAATATGCAAATTGTTTTGAATGTTCATAACGATACTCATTTTATTTTACTAGAGGAAAAGCAATCATTCCTCCTAAAATGGTAGCTAGTAAAAAAGAAAATATAGACAATATAAATCTTTGTAGGGGGCGTATATTAGAGAAACGCTCTGAAGCCTCGTCATATAAACTTAATGCTGATAAAAAGAAAAAGAAAATTAGCCCTATTTGAAGAAGATCAACTTTTGTAAGAGCTGAGAAAGGTTTTCTCATGTTACTAGTACCAAGGACAAAAAGAAAAAACACAGTAATATAAAATATACATTTGAATTGGAAGTACTTTATGTAGTTCATAATAGTGAATCCTTCTATCATTTTTTTGTCAATAGACCTCCATTTCAATCAAGGTCGTGAGATCTATTAGTGGATTAGTTTAATTTATATTAAGATGGGGTAAGAAAAAATTCAAGTGAGTTTTAATGGAAATAAGAATTAAATATTCCTAAATGGCTAATGCCAATGGCTGTTTACCCATTAAAAAAGTTGTATAAGTGTTTATAAAACAACATAATATGCGAAAACAGCCTTTAAGAAAGGTCAAAATAAAACAATGATGATATTTTAAACCTGGGATGACCATGGGGCTTGAATACTATTTAATTGGTTGTACCTGCGTTTATATAGGCTAATTTTCCATCTGGTGTAAAAGAAATAAATAACGGTAATGTGCTATCTTCTGGAAGATTCAGAGTAGCAACAACTGTGTGAGTTTTTGTATCAATAACTGAAAGAGTACCGGGCTCAGAACTTCTGAAACCTAAAACATAAGCAAGCTTGCCATCTGGTGTAAACTTTACCGAAGTAAGAGGGAGTTCTCCTATAGAAACTGTAGCAATTATTGAATGAGTTTTTACATCAAGAACAGGTACAGTACCTAGATTTGTAGTAACGTAAACTAACTTGCCATCTGGAGAAGTATCAATACCTTGTGGGAGGGTAGAAGCATCAAATTGAATCGTAGCAATTACTGAATGTGTCTTTGTATCAATAGCACATACTGAACGGCCATTTACATTAATAGCATAAACGAGCTTGCCATCTGGAGTTAAAGATTGAGGAACTCCTACGAAGGCGGCTTGAAACCCTACAGGAAGTGTAGTTACAAGAGAATGTGTTTTTGTGTCAACGACAAAAGTAGTCAAGTGAATGCACCTCTTCATTTTATTTGTTATTACATGGATATGAAGAGAATAAGCTGTTTTATTCGAAATTGTACGTTTATCATACAGTTATTTTGAATTGTAGACTTATCAAGGTGTACAATGAACTTAAGAAATATTTGAATATTTACTTATGAGTGTTTAAGTGAAATTTTTATTATCCTGTAATTTATTGAAATAAGAGTTGAGAGAATGAGAGAAACTTGGAATGTGTGCCATTCACCATATTAATTATGTGAATGTACACTTCGCTGACATACAATAATGAACATGATTAAAGGATAAATATAGAAAGGTAATTTACGATTAGGATATCGTCACAGCAAAGAGTAATGATTTTATGTGTGGGTGAAATGACTGGATTTTACTGTCTTGCTCAAAGACCAAAACTTCTTAGAGCAGATTCCATTTAGTAAACTTATAACCATTGAACTACTCACCACTTAGCTTCGCTTGAAGTGGGAGATTCCTGCGAACACTAGCGTAACCTCAAGTTATTTAGCAGACTCTACGGGTAGTCCCTACCCTGAAAGCAAAGCTTGTACGTTTACTCACACGCTCCCTACTTTAGCTTGGTTTTCGCAACTTCGGCGAGCGTGGGCGATGGAGCGTTGAAGATTTTACGTTGCAGTCGAATTCCTACAACAACCTCATAACTTCAGTTTTCAAAGAGCAATCTGTACAAGTATATTCTACCAATAGTTTTGGCTGACGCCAACCGACATTCATCTCACACCTACTCATTGGGCTTCGACCTTCTCATTCCTTGAGGTGAGAGTCTTCTGCCAGAAAAAGATAAAGGAGTGCCATTTCATCTTCTATAGTGCCTTCTTTTACTATTTGGGATCATTCCCCAAAAAGAAAAGAGGACATTTTACAAGTCCTCTTCTACAAAGGTTCTTTTCGAAACTTTGTTGTTTTCACTTAAATGTAATTTTAAAGTTTTAAATGGTGAAAAGAGCACCGATCGTTAAATATATACGTGTTTAGTACTTATTAGGAAAAGCATCAATTAATGCGAAGAACAGCCTCTACAAAATACAATTTATACATTGATCGTCTTTTCCACTCGTGTGATTGTAAATTCTCTCGAAAATGTGAATCATATAAAGTACGTATGATCTAACCTTCCATATATGCTAACTCATAAACACTGTTGTTGCAATTTTTTATCAGAAATGTTTAAACGTAAATCTGCCACATTCTTTATGAACGTTGTATCATGTGATACAAATATGATTGTTCCTTTATAAGCGCAGATAAATCGTTCTAATGCTTCAATAGTCCTGATATCTAAAAAATTGGTAGGTTCGTCTAGCAATAATATGTTATATTTTCCTAAAAATAATAGACAAAGCTGGAGACGAATTGCTTCTCCACCACTTAACGTCTTCACTTTTTTTAATAAATCTGTATCTATAAATTGCATAGAATGTAGAGCACTTCTTAATGACCCCTCATCATATTCCGAACGATTTTTCATAAATTGCAGTATCGTTTCATCACTTGTAAATTGATAGCTCATTTGTCGGAAGTAGCCAATTCTCGCTTTTGGTGTAATGGTCAAACCGACAGCATGGCTGGCAATGTGCTTTAATAGTGTACTTTTACCACTTCCATTTTCACCAGTTATCGCTATTATTTTCCCTAAAGGGAGTTGAAAACTAACTCCATCTAACAATCTACGATCTTCCAATTCGAGACTAAATCTATCAGCCATAATTGGAAATTTATTGTGCAATTCCAATGCTTTTGATTGGTGAAATACAATTTGCTTTTCCTCTTTCACTGCTTCCACATGCTTTAGCCTATCTTTACGTTGTTCAATTGCTTTTGCGGCGCGATGTACTGCTTTTTGGCATGTCCCTTTAGACTTCGATTCAAACATTCGGTTCGCTTTAGCCTTCGCTTCTTTCCTTGACATACTTCCGGCTTGTGCAACTTTTTCGGCCTTTTTCATTTTTTCTTGCGCTGCTTTTGCTAGACGCTTCTGTTCTTTCATATATTGTGCATGAGCTTGAATTTGCTGTTCACGTTCTAATTGTTTCTGCTCTACATACTCGCTGTAATTACCTGTATATACTTGTACTTCTCCTTCGTCAACTTCCCAAATAGATGTGGTGAGCTCGTCAAGTACGGCACGGTCATGACTAACGATTACCAGTGCCCCATAGAAATATCTCAATTCATCGAGTAAATATGAAATACCTTCTTGATCTAAATGAGTGGTCGGCTCATCAACTAGTAATGCTTCATAATAATGTGTAAACATTTGTGCTAATTTTAGCCTTGTTTGCTCTCCACCACTTAAATGGTTAGAATATTGTGGAACAGCTAACCTTCCAAGTAATGATGAGTCTGCTTCATCAGTTGTAGGTGCTGACATTTGCTCAAAATACCCATGCTCTACATAGCGATGTACCTTCCCAACTGAAGGTTGAACAATCCCAGAAAGCAACTTGATTAATGTGCTTTTCCCGGCACCATTTTTCCCCACAATTCCAATTCGATCAAATTGATGAACAGCTAATCGTTCTATTTTTAATACCCTTTTATCTAAATAAGTCATTTCAATATTTTTCAATTCAAAACAAATTTGTTCCATTTTGCTACCTCCCGAAATATATAATTTCGTATCGATAGCTATAAAATCGATACGAGCTTTTGTTTCAAGCCCGTATTAATAAAAAAGTAACATCATCTTCAAAATAATACTCCAATCCAATGTAAAGAAATTAACATTATCTTCTATTTACGTAACAAAAAAATTGTACCTCATTTATTTACATGTAGTAAAGTTATTTTTATACTTAATGATCCTTAATGGTTTTTTCAACTCTATTTCCAGCAAGATCTATAATGACATTCATAATATCAATCTCCTGTACCTCTAGGTTCACTGACAGCTTTATAACCATTCTATTAATGAGTTGACAGTTTTTTGAGTCTACAGAAATGGCAAAGTGGAAAAGTCCAAAATATTCCTCACTCTTATCATTATTGTTTTCTAGAATTAAAGGCATTCGCATGATTTATAATCGACAACCTGCCCTAAAATTTAGCTCTATAGAGAAGAAAGAATGAAATGTGAAAACAGTCATATTAAATACCGTTCAGTACTAGTGACAGCTGCTTTAAACATCAATCATGAATATGTCTTTAAATCCTTTCTTACCTGCAGTAGTGATTGTTATAGCTCTGGAATTGGGTGAGCGTTGAATCCAGTTTAACTCCAAAATTCTTTCTAGCAGAGCATTTCCTAATGCACCAGCAAGATGGTGACGTCTTTCACTCCAATCTAAACATTTATGTGCAAATGCACGACGCTTATTCTTAACTTCCTGAAGATTAATTTGAAAAGATGCAAAGAATTCTTCTCCTTTGTCTGTCACCTCAAACTCTGTGGTGTTATTACAAAGAATACCTGAATTAACTAAAGAGTCTGTTATTTGTATACCTAAGCTTCCTGCAAGATGATCATAACAAGTTCGTGCAAAACGTACTGCTTTATCTTCAGAAGCTTGTTTTAATGACCTAATTTCAGTTCGTGGAGCTATTGAAAGTAGAGATTCCATCACTTGGGCAACTTCCTGATTACGAATACCATAATACCTGTGTCTCCCGTGTTTTTCCATAGTAATTAAGTTGGCATCAACCATTTTAGTTAAATGAAAACTAGCAGTTTGAGGTTTAATTTGTGCCATATACGCTAGTTCGCTTGCAGGGTGAAATCTACCGTCTAATAAAACTGTCAGTATTGCAGCACGAGAATTTTCGCTCACAAGGCTGGCAACCTTTGCTATATCAGGTCTTCCACTCATATTAATCTTTCCTCTCATTTATAGTCTACATTTTCATTTGTTTAGAACATATCCATTTAGTTAGTGAAAAAATAACTTTACATCCATATTTCGATTATGATTTTATTATATACATGTTAAGCTACTCATACAGTAAATATTTTTTATCAGCTCTTTTATTTAGGATCTTTTCTTAAACTTTGATGCTGTTGCTGTCCGTTTAGTACTATAAAAAGCATTGTTATATTGTTAGTCATCTCTGTACAGAAGAAGAGGTGCCACGACTTTAGTTGTGTATGAGTTTACTTCTGAATACGACTAGAAACAATTTATGTGAAAACAGCATATATTTACTTTTTGTTGTTATTTATACAATATTCCTACAATAAAAGCGGGCATAATGCAATTGTTTCTTAGAAGAAAAGATGCTAAGAAACGATTGTTGTATCCGTTTTTTAGAACAATTACTTCGTTCTAAAAGACTGACCTTATCATTAAATATAATAGTTAATTCGGAGGAACTTATGAATCCAATTGTTTACACATTACTAGTAATACTTGCTACTTCACTGATGGGATCTTCTTTTGCGATAGGAAAAATGGGCCTGGCATATATATCACCATTTCTTTTAGTTGGGTTACGCTTTACAATCGCTGGATTAATAATGTCTCTTTGGGTTAAGAATAAAAAGCTACATTCACCCAAGGACAGTTGGATGAAGATATTTATTATAGGACTCTTTCAAACTACAGGTGTTATGGGATGTATATTTCTAAGCCTAAGAACGATTACAGCGGGTGAGTCTTCTATTCTCACATTTATTAATCCACTTCTTGTAGTAATCCTCGGTACCATTTTTCTACAAATTAAATACCGATTATATCAATGGATTGGAGTTTTAATAGGATTTCTAGGAGTAATAGTAACATTTGGGTTTCACTTACAATTACAAACTGGAACACTTTTAGGGCTTGGAGCAGGACTTTCTTGGGCTATAGCAACTATATTAGTTAAAAAATGGGGATCTCATTTTGATATTTGGGTACTTACAGCTTATCAAATGCTGTTTGGTGGGTTGGTACTCTTACTATTGAGCATCATACTTGAATCCCCAAAAATGATCATAAATATTGAATCTATATCAATTGTCCTATATTTAGCTATTATGGGTTCTATCGTTCAATTTGCAACTTGGTATTACCTTCTCAATAAAGGTGACCCAGGTAAAACGAGTGCGTTTTTATTTTTAGCTCCTTTTTTTGGAGTACTTTTTGGATGGTTACTGCTTGACGAAATTGTTCAATGGTATGTTTATTTAGGTGGACTACTCATTTTTATTGGGATTTTCTTTGTGAACTGGAACTTCTCAAAAGAAAATTGAACTCATTTAAGTAACCATAACCAACTCTACAAGAGGGAATTGGTACAATCTAAATCATTAAATTCTTCTCTATTTGTTATATCTTTGACACGATAGATGGATTCAGGGATTTGACCCATTAATTCATGAATTTGACCAATAAACCCGTGGATTTGACCCATATATTATAAAATTTGACCGATAAAAAACTAAATTATCGGCACCAAATATGAGTTTATGTACCGATAAAATGAATGACAAAATTCTACATCACAACAATTTGATTTATGCTATCTTAATTACAGAGACATATTACAAAAGTATTTTCCTTAATAACGCTTTCGATATCCATCTTGTTTCATAATATTTTTTTCAGGAGGGGTTTTATTTGAATCAGCGATATTCTATTCAAGAGTTTGTAGATCAAACGAAGCAAAAGGAAAAAAATCAAGGTGTATTTGAACTAGAAAGTCCCCGGATGTTAGAAGTTAATTTAGATGGAGAAGTTTGGGCAAAAGTGGGTTCCATGACTTCTTACAAGGGCCAAGTTAAATTTGTAAGAGAAAGCATTTTAGAGCATGGCATCGGTAAAATGTTTAAAAAACAATTTACCGGAGAAGGCGTTAGCTTGATGAAAGCATCAGGAAACGGCACAGTATATTTTTCTGATAGTGGGAAAAAGATCTACATTATTAATCTTGATGGAGAAGCTATTTCTATTAATGGAAATGATATTTTGGCTTTCGAGTCAACTGTTAAATGGGATATTAAAATGATTCGTAAAATTGCTGGTATGTTAGCAGGTGGACTATTTAATGTTCGTTTAGAAGGACATGGTCTTATTGCCTTTACTAGTCATTATGAGCCTCTTACTTTAGAAGTAACCCCTGATAACCCAGTAATGACAGACCCAAATTCTACTATCGCTTGGTCTAGTAATTTAACTCCTGATATTGTTACTGATATTCAATTTAAAAGTTTGTTTGGTCGAGGAAGCGGAGAAAGTTTTCAAATGAAGTTTAGCGGTAGTGGCTTTGTTGTAGTACAACCATTTGAAGAAGTGTATCGAGCACCAAATGCGTAATAGAGAAAGGCTCTTTTCGTTAACTTTGTTGCTAATGTTATCAAATTAGCAACATAAAATTGGTTTTATATTGTTAGTCCTTATTGTACACAAGAAAAGATGTCACGAACTTTAGTTTTGTAGTTTATTGCGTAGTACGAAAAGCAACAATCCATACGAAAACAGCCTAAGAAATGAACTTTGAAACTATTTTGTACTTACTAAAAGAATGCAAGGGTAAAAATTTCATCCTTGCATTCTAAAAAAGCTTTGATAATTCAGGTTAATTTGGTTTGTTGGACAGTGAGTTATTATACGTTTTTTCATGGTTTAGCAACCAATTTTTTCTTTCTAAACCGCCACCATATCCGCCTAAACCTCCGTTAGATTGGATAACCCTATGACATGGTACGATGATTGCTAATTGATTGGCACCATTTGCGTTACCAATGGCTCTGACAGATCTTGGATTATTAATTAAGGTAGCTAGTTCTTTATATGAAGTCGTTTTTCCAAATTCAATTTTTAACAGTTCATTCCAGACAGTTTTTTGAAATTCAGACCCTAGTAAGATGATCGGGGTTTTAAATGTTGTTAGTTTTTTTGTAAAATAATTTGTGATTTCCTCTTCAATCTGTTTTGATATTTTATTTACTCCTGGAATGATTGAAGCGTTTAACTTATTTCGCAAACGTTCAATTTCTCTTTCCAAGCCTCTACGATCCACAAATTCAAGTAAATATAAATAATCATCATCTACTATACTTACCATCGGTCCTAATTTAGTATCTATCCAGTTTGCATATAGCATTTTTACACTTTTAGACTTTGTCGGTGATTTTCCCATAATTTTGGAAAATGCATCATGAAAACCACTAGAAGAATCATACCCTACATCTATTTGAGCATTGATAATTTTTTCACCTGTTCTTATCGATTTCATTGCAATTCCCATTCTTCTAGCTCTCGCATATTGTACAAAGGTCATACCATAAAATTTTTTAAATTGTCTTCTAGCGGTAGCTGCATGGAGCCCTAACTTTGAGAAATCAGCATCCTTCCACCTTTTTTCTGGATTTTCCTCAACAAGCTGTATCATTTGATGTACAAGCGGAGATATTTCTTTAGGATAGGACATTGGATGACACCTCTTACAAGGACGAAATCCTGCTAAAAGTGCTTCTTCAGCTGTTGTATAGAAATTGCAATTTTCATATTTAGGCTTTCTAGCGGGACATGTCGCATGACAAAATACACCTGTAGTCTTAATTCCAGCAAAGAAAATACCATCATATGATGAATTTCTTGCTAGCAATGCTTCGTAATATTGTTTTTTTAAAGCTTCATCATTAACCATTTCAGATCCCTCATTTTATCAGTGCAATATTATTGTAAGGCTCTTTTCGTAAACTTTGTTGCTAAACTTCACTAAATATGAGAAGTATGTTTTATAAGATGTTTTTAAACTTTAGCAAACAAAAGTTGTCACGAACGATAGCTGTATTCGTGTTTTTTACCTAGTATGAAAAACAACATTCAATGTGAAAACAGCCTATTGTAAAAACATTTTTTTCTATCGGATATTAATACAATTTTACCTTCGTTACACTATTATTGCTCTATAGTTTGTCATCTTGGATGTATTTTCACTGTACATATATAAAATTATAAATAAGATATAGACATTGTGCATACGAAAAATGAACATCTATTTTTTAGCATTCGTGCTAAGGAAAGAATAGATAGTATATAACAATAGCAGGAAATAGAAGGTGATATTCATTACCAAAGATTTAGGAAGCAATTGTGCTAATTATATCTAAATCATAGAAAAAAAAAACGCGATTCTATTCAAGAATTGCGTCAAGTCAAGTAACCGAGTGATCTATTGATTTTTTTGAACATTTTCTTCAAAATATTTACCCCAATCAGGCTTTCTTCCATCAATATCTTTAAATCCATACTCTCTTGATAATTCCCAAGAGCTAAGTGCTTTGCCAGTTTTGTTTTGTACCTTCGGATCACTTGCGAGTGCTACAATCGCTCTACCGATAAAAAATGGTGTTTCAGAAGCGATGAAGTGTGGATCTTTAGCAGCACCTTCTTGCCAATTTTCTTCAGTGACACCAAACCAATCTAACATAGCTTCTGAACGTAAATATCCAGGACTCACCGCTACTGCTGTAATATTATGATCCTCTAAATCTTTTGACATCGCTTGTGCTAGGTGGATGGTTGAAATCTTTGCCAAACTGTAATATAAATTTCCTCGATAATCATAGCTCACACCATCTGTTATTTCGATAACTAATCCGTTCTGATTTTTAACCATAAGCGGAACACCATAATGACTAGTAATCATATGAGAATGTACCGCTCTTCTCTGCATAAGAAGCCCATTATCTAAATCATGTTCCCAAAAAGGGGTCTCCCATTGGGTGAGTGGATCCCCTCCCCAAACATCATTAACGAGAATATCAAGCTTGCCATTTTGTTCTTCCTCTATTTTATTAAACAAAGATTTCACATCGTCTTCAACCGTATGGTCAACTCTAACTGGTATCCCTATTCCACCTTTACTATTAACGAGCTCTGCTGTTTCTTCAATCGTTTCTGTCCTTCCCATTGAAGATAAATTACCTCTCGTACTTCTTCCAGTTACATAAACCGTTGCTCCTGCTTCTCCAAGCATCATTGCAATTCCACGCCCAGCTCCCCTTGTTCCTCCAGCAACTACGGCTATTTTTCCTGTTAATTGTTTCATGTAATCAACCTCCACTTTTTTGATAAGAATAGTATAATACTTAATGATGTCACCTTATGTCATATTATAATTATTCTGTTATTGTAATTTTTAGGGGGTATTTATGCGCGCAGATAGATTGATTTCCATTTTACTGTTGTTACAAAATAAAGGAAAACTAACAACTAAACAATTATCACAGGAATTAGAAGTATCAGAACGTACGATTCATCGTGATATGGAAGCATTAAGTATATCGGGAATTCCTGTTATTGCAGAACGTGGTAAATCAGGAGGTTGGACATTACTTGATAAATACAAGACAAATTTAACTGGTATGAAAGCGAATGAAATAATGTCTTTGTTAATTTCTCCATCACTACAGTTACTTACTGACCTAGGTTTAGCAAAAGATTGGCATGAAGCACGGCAAAAGATTCTTGCCTCTGTTCCTAACTCCTATGAGCGAAATACGAATGATATTTGGAACCGTATCCATGTAGATACTAGTACTTGGCGACAGTCAACTGAAAAAATTGAATCTTTTAAAACTTTACAACAAGCGATTTGGGATGAAAGGAAACTACATATTAAGTATGAACGTGCAGATGGACAATGTGTTGAACGAATTGTAAACCCATTAGGCTTAGTCGCTAAAGGTAGTACGTGGTATGTAGTAGCGCACTCCGATGGAAAATTCAGAAACTACCGTGCTTCACGAATGCAGTCTGCAACACTAACACAGGAAGAATTTGACCGACCAAATGACTTTAATTTGGCACATTATTGGAGTTCTTCAACAACAGAATTTATTAAAAGCCTTCCGAAATACGAGGTGAATGTAGAAGTATCACCCTGTATCATTCAAAGAATAAAGTTTCCTGGACGTTTTGTACAAATTTTACAGGTAGAACCTCCTTTAGAAAATGGATGGATTCCTGTTAAACTTAGCTTTGATGCAGAACAAGAAGCAAAAGAGTATATTTTAGGCTTCGGAGATCAAATAAAAATTATACACCCTAACAGTTTAAAGAAAAATATATATGATATGGCAAAAGCTGTCGTAAATTTTTATGAGCAGGAGAAGACACTATAAAAACCTTTTAATATTTTTACTACCATTCATCTTAATTGCTATAATATTTTTCAACTATAAAAAAATTAACCTTTCCTGTGGTGGAAACCCCTATTAATATTCCTGCACCGAGTAGTATGTTCTGGGGATGCAGGACAGAATTGCTTAGGTAACTACAATTTGGATATCATTGAAAGGTGTATCACTTCGAATCCACCTTCCACCTCTATGATTTTCCTAGGAGGAAGTCCCTACACCTATAAATGGACAGCTGGCCTATCAAATTTATATTTTACAAGACATTGTTTAAATGTATATATTAAATCTCATTTACAAGTATCAATAACTCAAACGACCACTTTCCATAATGTATAATTAGAACCCTCCATATAAGCAATTATAAAAATATAAGTCAACTTAAGTGTATCCTCTTGTTACTTAAAAGCCATGTTCTCTCATAATTCTTCCTCAAAACTACTCTATTAGCTACAAACAATTTGTGCTCTCACCAGTATTGAAGTAAATATTCCCCACTATCAGGCTCTTTCCACAATGACAAATGTACAACTTCTTCCTTTTGAAAAATTCCACTCCTTCTTAAGGATAGCAACCTATACAACTGTTATTATTTAACCATTGTATATTAATAAATACCTTTAGAAGGTGAACTCATGTCAAAAACACCACCTATATACCGTTGTAGAATTGCACCAAAATCAAATTGCGTTTTTACCACAAAAAAATTTCAAAATTCCACTCCTATACAAATTCCAGAAGAAGGAACAGCTATTCCTTATCCATCAAATATATTCGTCTCTGGATTTACAGACAAAATTGTGAAAGTAGTTATATCCATTAATAACTTAAGTCACACATTTGTCGGTGACCTTATCATCTTATTAGTTGCTCCTGATGGTAGAAATGCCACAATTATGGCAGGAGCAGGATTTGGTAAAGTGGACGATATAACCCTTACCTTTGATGATATGGGATCAAGCATCATTCCACTCTTTTTGCCACTTACTACTGGTACATTTCAACCAGCAAATTATTTAGGCGAATTAGTTCCATTACCACCACCAGCGCCTACTAATCAATCTTTCGGCTCAATGTTAAGTACGTTTAATTTTTCAAATCCTAACGGCGTTTGGAGTCTTTTCGTTTTTGATGCATTCCCTGATGACTCAGGTAATATTGCAGAAGGTTGGGATTTAACGATTACTACTAGTAATTGTACACCTTGATACAGCCTTAATAGAAACATCATTTATGTGCTCCCTGTGTATATAGAAATTCAAAAAAGCTACAAAATGGTGCAGATCATTTTCGAAAGCTATATAACTATCTTAATTTGAATGTAATCAGCTAGTTGTTTTATTGGGTAATATCCCATTGAATTAATGAAGGGTGTTGCTGTTATACTTGATTTACTTACCGTTAAAGGACCATCTACCTCGTATATATTTCGCTAGCCGGTCATCATCGACTTTAGGTGGAATCTGTTTGCTTATTTTGAATATTCCATCTCCTCCTTTCGTTTAGTGTATAATTATAGAATTATAAGTGGGTTATTCATGTGATTTTGCTATTAACGATAATTGAGCAATTATGTTAAGCTCTATTTTATTCGTTATAACTGGTCCATTTGCTATGATTATTGTTTCGGGTATCGTTCTTGGTTGTTTATTTAGAGGTCTGTACTTACTTAACGATCTAAACAAAAGACTTTTAAAAATAGCACCTAAAACAGATAGAGTAAAAGAAGCATATGAGAGATATTTAGAAGAAAGAGACAAGGAAAATAATGAACAAGGTGGCATTTCCAATTAAAATTAATAACTATCACTTTTTCTTTAGCAAAGCTCCTTTCTCAATTAATATAATTTAACTTACAAAGCTAAGTAAAAAAGCACTCTATAAGAGCGCTTTTTTATAACACTTCATTATTATTCTGTTTCGTCCAAAGCATCAGGATAAACAACCGTTTTAAATACATCACCAGTAGTTTCGTTTTTAACAAAGATCGTTACATCATAACTTTCTGGATCAACACCATTAAATAGTTGATAGTACATACCTGACATTCCCAATCCTAGTTGAGCAAAACTATCAAAACTGTTCTCGTAGTTTTCTTGATCTACTACTAATGTAAATTCTGAAAATGAATCATTATGTAATACATCTTTAATTGAAGGGAAGTCTCCATTATTCTTGTAATCTTCGACGGTCATAAGTATACTATCTTTAATTTCATCCATCATTTCTTTATGTTTAGACTTTGACATTACATAAGTAATAGTGCCGTCATCATTTTGTATGACATCTTTTATGCCATCTTCTTTTGCTTGGGCCTTAATACTGTCCATGTCTTCTCCCTCAAAAAACGAGTTTGGTAAGGTTACTTCAACATTTAACAACCCCTTATCTACTTCAATTGACTCCGTTTCATTTTCTTTCTCAACATCTTTTGAATTATCTCCCGACTCCACTTCTTTTCCTACATCTTCTTTACCATCACTTGCTTTTTCTTGACTACATGCTGAAGCAAATATAGTTAGAAATATTACAATTGATAATAATAGTGTTCTTTTCATATTATTTCTCCCCCTTAAAAACTCCCCTAATATTATACCAATAATTGTATATATGAGAAGTGAAAAACCACTTTATTTTTTACACTTTTTCATTCTTCTCTTACTATTTGAACACCGATACCCAATCCCCCTTAGAATGGACATAGTTCTGTATATTTTTCATACTATTATGGGTAAATCGGAATACCATATGTAGTATAGTTAATATACTTCACCCTATCTGGAAAAAACAGGTCTATCGTGTACAGTTAGTCGCTTTTGAGGTGTAATAACATAATACAAAATCCATATTAATGATATGACAATCTAAGGTCCTTGTATGCGTATCGTTAAAACTCATTAATATCACAAATTACACTTTTTAATATATCAATAGATTTTATAGGGTCTTTATCAAGTTCTAAACTATGATTTCCACCATCAACCACTTTTAATATAAGGTTTTGATTGTTTTTCAATTCATCGAAGCGTTCCACAATAAAACAAGAACTATCTTTTTCTCCAAAAATACAAAGCCCTTTATTTTCACTGTTAACCATTGCATTAAATACGTAATCATTTTGTATTAACGGTGTCAACCATACTACTTTAGCATCTTTCAACATTGTATTATCCAACAAATAGCTTAAAGCTTTTGTACCAATTGATTTTGCTACTACATAATATTTACTGTAGCTCTTGTCCTTAATTGCGTTGTCAATTGTAAGTTGAACACCTCTTGCGAAATCCCTTTCATTAAGTGCAGACATCTCTTGCCTATTAAATGAATAATTAATGTGTAATACATCAAAACCTTTATTGTAAAATAACCCCGTTGTATAGTGTAACAAAGGAGATTGTGTTGAGTAACCAGCCCCAGGTAGGACAATTGCTAAGCTATTTGCTTCTTCTTTTTGTTCAATCAATCTAAAAGGGATATTCTTAGAACCTATATTTTTATTATTAGTCATCATTTTCCACTCCTAAAATTCACATTGCTCTCTTCACTATAAATCAATATCCTTATAATTCTGTCCCGTTTGTTGAACACCCCTTATGATATTTATTCTAAAGTACTAATATTTACCTTAAATATAATTTCTTAACAACCGCCATCTTTACGTAAGACTGTTTTCTCATAAAAATGGTTTATCGTACTAAAAATTAAACACGTTTACAATTAAATTTAGTTTAGAAACAAAGTTTACGAAATATGCTTTTCAAAACAAGCACCAATAGGAGTTACAGAAACAGGTCTACCAGATTATTTGACAAAGACATAATTCAAGCAGTCCAGGCACTCTGTGATCACTTGTAGCCTCATATTAACATAACCTTAAAAGTCTATCTACCGTTAGGTGATTGTTGGTTTTTGTCACTAATTTGACGTATATTTTACCGTGTTCGTCACAATAGAATTATAGTTTCTGCCATATTTCGGCTAGTACATCAAATTTTGTTGCGTGTGAATTTGATATAGTGATCATAAATACGTTTCCGCTTTCGTATGATACTCATATGGTTATGTATTCGGTTAATAATACCCCAAACGATTTTAGTCAGCACACTTTTACACAAAGTTTCGATTATTAATTAAACTGTACTTCAAACTATTATTAGTAGTTCGAAAATACTTTTTCATTGTTCAAAATTATAAGAAATGATAGATTATTATTATGTTATAAATTTACTTTTAAATTCTTGTAAGGGATGGTAGGTTTTAATGAATGGATTAGAAACATTAGCATTAGGTTTACTTATTTGTTTTTTTATTTTTAGGCAATATAAAATATATAATTATGACGAATTTCATAAAACAGTATCTGAAAAAAAAATAAAAAAACAAATCGTATCCAATAGAAGAGGTTTAATAATTACTAATTTCCTCTTCGGAACTATTATAATCTTGATTGTATCACCAGAACTTGTAGAAAAATATATTGATTTAGAAGTAGGGGAAATAGAGACTGTTTCTAGTGTATTCGCTTCTGTTTTGATCGCATATTTGATTTATCACCAGCAAACCCTCGAAGGGATTAGAACAGAAATAACAATTAAGAAACTACTAAAAGAAAAACATGAGGAAAATAACAAAAGCCTAAATTCTCCTAAATTAAATATTCAAATAAATGAAAACAAACAAAAATTTCAGATTCCTATATTCAGCAGTAGAAACATGGATTACAAAATAGAATCTATATTGCAAAATGTTTCAGAAAAAGAGTTACATGACGAAAATGTTCCTTACTATTCTTCTGATTTATCAATAGCTAAAACCTTATTACCTTCTTTGCCAACATACAAAGATAACAATAATTTACACAACCTCAATGTATATCCAAATAAAGAGCTAGAAGTAGATGTAACAGATCATAACGGAAATGCATTTACAGCTATAGCAAGTGATGAGCCCGTTATTATTTGTATTGTTTTCCTTATGTTCAAAGATGTGCCTTTACATATCTCTTGTGATACTGTACGTTCTTAGCGATATTCACCATTGAATTTACTTGAAATAGTTTAATAATTTCCTGAGGTTATACAAAATAGAAATAGTCGAAAAGGACTTTGCGCGTAATGTTGTATGTACGATTATGAAACGTAATATGTCAAGTTTCTACCTATTTTGTAATTGTCAGTTTGGTCAATTTACATTAAGTGATGGTATGGAAGGGTCAGTATTTGTCCCTATAATTTTAACAACAGCTACAATAAGTGTGCCAAAAAAAAGATTGGGTTGCCAAGGTTGATACTATGGTAGACTTACAAGCCATTGTCAGTGGACCATAGGCTTTTGGTATACTGTATGTAGTTGAACGCATAACAGATGGGAATGCTATTACACTGTGTAGTTACCCTATGTCCGATGAGAGACAGGACAATTTCACATTGACCCCAAGCTATACAGTATGTGATACTCCACTATTGGCTGTCATACGTATAGATTATCTATTTTATACAATAAATGTAAACCAGCATTTTTAATTCTTACAAGTACGTGTCGATGTATCAATGTCACTACATTTCAAAAAGAGAAGTAAACATAAGAAGTGCCCTACTCTATCAAAAAGTGGGGCTGCTTTCATGTCATCATACCAGTGTAATACATATTATGTTTTCCTGATTTGTTAGTGCATTCAATGAAGAAATAGTTGTTCAACAAAATTTCAGTTATGTCTTTCACTTGTATTTAAAATGCATATTGAAACAAACCATAAAAAAGTGGAATACTTCCTAGAAAGCCAATTATTTTTTCTTTAATAGATGGTTCCAGTTTATAACCTGCAGGAAAGAAGATTCCTGTTATCTCCCATATTAATGCACCTACAAATACAATCATCCAAATAAAAGGAGTTAACAATTGAATATTATATATATATCCAAATAAACCAATAAAAGTAATTATCCCTATTACTAAATCTAGTTTTTGCCTTTTTGTTTTGAGTTTTTCCATGAATAAAAAACCAATAGTTGAAGCTACTAGAAAGATCAAGTAAATTGACCACATTACAGTACTGAACATACTTTCCTCCACTCATAAATATTTTGCTCAATCTTATTATATTAATCTTAATTTGTCATCAACGAATTTATGGTAATAAACTTATTTAATAGTTGTACAAAACATACACTATTGATTAGTAGGTAACGAATAAGCCAACCTTATTTCTCATACTTTTATTATAATAAGTATTTAAAAGAGGTGGTTTCATTTGACGACGGCTGTGATTGATGTGAAAACGCATTCCGTCATTACCGTGCTACCTGTTGGAAACGCTGAAATTTTATCATCTATCTTCACGCCAGATGGTAAACTTGCTTATGTCCCAAATAGCGGGTCTAACTCTGTCTCAGTCATAGATGTGTTAACTAATAGTGTGATTGCTACTGTTCAAGTTGGGGATGATCCATTTTTTGTCGCCTTCACGCCAGACGGTAAACTTGCTTATGTCATTAATAATGGGTCTACTACTGTTTCTGCCATAGATGTGTTAACTAATAGTGTGATTGCTACTGTTCAGGTTGAGAACAACCCAACTGATGTCGCCTTCACACCAGATGGTAAACTTGCTTATGTGATAAATGGAGGGGCTGGAACAGTTTCTGTCATAGATGTGAAAAGGCATAGTATGATATCGACTATACAGGTTGGAGCCGTACCATCTGTCGTCGCTTTCACACCGGACGGTAAACTTGCTTATATCACGGATAGTAATATTGCCACTCTTTCTGTCATAGATGTGAAAAGACATAGCGTTATATCAACTATACAGGTTGGGTTTGGAACATTTGATGTTACCTTCACTCCAAATGGTAATCTTGCTTATGTAATAAATAGAGGATTAGGAAATGTTTCTGCGATAGATGTCAAAACGCATAGTGTAATATCAACTATACAGGTTGGCATTGCACCATCTGTCGTCGCCTTCACACCGTACGGTAAACTCGCTTATGTCACGAATAGCGTGTCTACTACTGTTTCTGTAATAGATGTCAAAACACACAGGGTAATTTCCACAGTGCAGGTCGGGAACTCTCCACAGGGTATTGCTATATCACCAGATGGTAAACTCGCTTATATTACCAATACTAGTTCTGCCACTGTTTCTGTCATAGATGTCAAAACGCATAACGTGATCGCAACGGTACCAGTTGGGTTTCCAGCAGGTAGTGTCGCCTTCTCCCCGGACGGTAAACTTGCTTATGTAATTCAAACATCGTGAACATGATGTCCAGTATGTTTAGTAGTGTTGCTGTGACTATCTCAGACGAAATTATCTTTTGATTATGTACAAATGTATTTTCGATGCAATAAAAAAAGTCTCCACTCCGAAGAGTAGAGGTGGTGTGAAGTTCGCAAATATGCAAATATAAAAATGCTATGCTATATAAATTATGTCTTTTTGATAATACTTGCTCTAGCAGCTAGATTAAGAAGGGGTGAGCTTTTCGGGACTTGAATGGTCACATGTAGATTTTATAATAAATTGTTAGAGGTAATAATGTCTGCAAGGCGAGCGTGAATTTAGGTTGGATTAGTTCGGCGTAAACGCTATTGATCTTATTTCCGACGCTAGAGGATTAACAATTACAGACGCAATAATATTATGTGTTTTCACATCAATAACTGAGACAGTGTTAACGCCGCCAATATAAGCGAATTTTCCACTCGGAGTGAATGCTACAAATAGCTGATTGCTTCCTGTTTGGATTGTTGCTATGAGAGAGTTTGTCTTTAGATCAATTACCCCTGTACCATTACTTTGTGTTATTACATAAGCAATTTTTCCATCAGGTGATATCGTAATGTTTCGAGGAAGTCCGTCTACACTTACTGTACCAATCAAAGAATGTGTCTTCGTATCAATAACAGACACGTTATTTGAAAATGTATTCGGAATATTAAGTGATTTCCCATTGGGTGTTACCCCTATATTAGTTGGGCCGCTTCCCACATTTGTAGAAGCAATTACTGAATGAGTTTTGATATCTATGGCAGATACAGTCCCCTGACCACTACTACTCGTAGCATATGCGAGTTTTCCATCAGGTGATATCACTATATTGTTACCAAGCGGACTATTTCCTAAAGATATAGTGGCTATTACACTGTGGGTCTTCGTATCGATTACTGACACGCTCCCTGAGTTTGTTACACATGCCAGTTTTCCATCCGGCGTTATCTTAACATTGCTTGGAGAACTCCCTACAGTTACTGTTGCTATTACGCTGTGGGTCTTCGTATCAATTACGGACACAGTTCCGGATGTTAAGTTCGTGATATACACAAGTTTTCCATCCGGCGTTATTGCTATATCGCTCTGCTGAACGCCAACAAGGATGGATGCAATAACGGAATGAGTTTTCGTGTCAATGACTGTAACGTTGCTTGGAATATTTGTAATACTACTCGTTATATATGCTAGTTTTCCATCCGGGGTTATGGCTATTTTATCAGTAAAGTTCTGTTGTACAGGTATTTTCGCGATAATCGAATGGGTTTTAGTGTCGATTACAGTAACGGGATCCTGAAAAAACAAACTAGTCACGTAAGCCAGTACCATGTTGTACCGACCTCCTTAATTCGTTTCTAGTAGTGTATGCGAGTAAAAGTCAAAGTGATCTTCTAATAGGTTAGATTATTTTAATGTGGTGTGAATGCGATAGCAACTGGGTTACTCCCGACAGAAACGGTTGAGATTACCGAATGAGTTTTCGTATCAATTACATTTACTGTGTTTTCGCCCTCATTACCCACATACACAAATTTACCATCCGGAGTGAACTCTACGAAACGGAGATTATTTTCTAATTGAGCAACGTTAGCTATAATTGAGTGTGTTTTTACATCAATAGCCGTCACTGTATTTCCGTTAAAAGTATCTACATAAGCAAGTTTCCCGTCAGGTGATATCGCTATATTACTTGGACTGTCGCCCGGATTAGCTATCGGAATCGTAGCGACAACGGAGTGCGTTTTCACATCGATTACTGTGACGGAACCACCTGTTAAATCATCTCCTTGATTTACGACATAAGCTAGTTTCCCATCCGGAGTAAACTTTACGTCCTGTGGTCTGATTCCTGCGAGAACAGTTGCAATAATGGAGTGCGTTTTCGTATCTATTACCGACACATTATTAGATTGTTCGTTTGTGACATAAGCTAGTTTTCCATCCGGAGTAATCGCAATATTATTAGGGTTCTCTCCTACACCAACGATAGCAATAACGGAATGTGTCTTAGTATCAATTACGTACACTACGTCGTCTGGAGAAATACTAGAACCATCTGTAACATAAGCTAGCTTTCCATCCGGGGTAAACTCTATGACATCTGTATTATCGTCTAAAAAAATAGTAGCAATAACAGAATGTGTCTTTGAATCTATTGCAAAAATGGAATCAATGTTATCCGTAACATAAGCTAACTTGCCGTCAGGGGTAAACTCCACAGCAAACGTGGGAGCATTTACCGCTACAGTAGCAATGACTGAATGAGTTTTTGTATCAATCGCGGACATGGTGTTACTTTGAAACCTTCTATTTGTGACATATGCAATTTTCCCATCAGGTGATATCGCAACATCATTAGGGTCACCACCCACTAACGTACTAGCGATAAGAGAATGAGTTTTCGTATCGATTACAGATATAGTGTCAGGCCCGTTACTCACGACATAAGCCAGTACCATCGTACCGACCTCCTTATTTCTTTTCTTACATTGTATGCGAGTGCAAGGTCAAAGTGATTTTTTGAATCTGCATTGTTCTTCTGTCTGATAATGGCTATTCGCTAGGGGCGCTTGGGGGTCAGAAAAATAAAAAAGACCGGCATGATTGACCGCCTTTTCCCTTCAATCTCTTAACCCGTCTTAATGTACTCTTACTTATGCACGTTACTTCCTCAAATTGTTTATCTGAATTACTCTCTAGTAACTCTAACGCATGCTCTATTTGTTTCCTGCTGTTTCTTCGGTTTACCTTCGACATAATCACTACGTTGTCTAGCGCTATCCATTCCTTGCTGTGTGTGTTCAATAATCATATCACTCTCAAACTCAGCGAAGCTCATGAATACGATAAATATTAATCGGCCTGTCTGTGTATTTTCAATACGCCAAGATTCAATATGTTCACCCTCACACCGTACTCAAACAGTTCTTTAATTAGGCTCCCTCTACCGTTGACCGTTCAAATCTGTTTACTTTTGTAACTATAAGCGTGTCGGTTGTGGCAATCTTATTCTATAACTCTTTAAATTGAGGTCGATCACCTTTAGATCCGGTATAAACATGCGAGTATATCACTTCTGCTCCTGCTTGCTCCAACAGTTCTCATTGGTTTCCAGTGAAGTACCGTGCATTAGTTGCCCTGTCGTTGACACTCGCTCGTATCCATATTTCATAATTAACACCGCCCTATTATCAGCACCGGAAAACGGTCAATATTGTTGAGGTATGACACTATTAATCCGACCAAAGTGTTCGAGGTACCGTGAGCAGGGTGCGAAGTGAAGACTTCTTTACTTACAAGGCTCACTCACTCCACCCCAACGCATTAACCCATCAACTGTGCCCGGGCCACTCACATACACTACTTCAATTCTAGTTACGTTGTCACATGTGAAAAATTTGTTAAAATCATTGAAAGTTATAGATATAGACTTGTTTAACGTACCATTTGAAAAAAAGTCAACCCTTACTTCATCTCCCGCAGACGGTCCTTGTAATAAGAGCGTACCTATAATCCCAATTGCTTTACCATTGTATAATTCCGATGATGTATTGTTACTACTTACCGAAAAGTTAGCCGTAATATTTTCAGGTAACGTTTGAAAACACGGACATACACACTCTTTTTCTTCCTTTACAACTGTACTTCCACAACATGTACTTACTTTCTTATACTGAGTCATCGTACTACCTCCATAATCACAGATTTACGATATAATATGCTCGTATTTTACTGTGATTGGACGTACGACCTCAACCGACATCAATGATGGGTTGCGTTACTATTATTTGCGCATAGGACCCTATTTCTATGGAAGTGTGCAGCAGGAATTAGTCCGTATTCTTTTAAGAACTTCTCATAAGAGCCGTATACCTTTTTCGCATCTATAATACCCTTCTAAGTATCCTATACTCTGAGGATTAATCTTTTCTCCATTTGATAACATTTCAAATAACTTCTTTTTCAAAGATTCTGATATCCAAGTAACCATTTTTAAATACCCCCCTTTCAAATTAATTAAAATAAAAAAGCCAACCTCGTTGATTGCGATTAGCTATAAAACACCAAAATATTTACTCATCCGTCTAATCAAAACGAGTTAATTAACCATACAATACCCCAAACAAACTATGAAATGAGGTAGAATAATGAGCGCGTATGTTTCAAAATCATCGTGTTGCGGTAGTACTAAGACGCTTACCACGTCAGAAAAGACCGTTTGTTGCGATTGTCCGGTTCCTACTTGTGATTTTATGGGAACTTATGTTGTAGAAGATACCGACCAATTTCAAATTTACTGTGGAGCTTCTACTCCTACTGGGGTTTTATGTGGAACTATTACTTTATTGACTGGTGATGGGCTTGAAATAAATATAACAACAAATGGTTCGGTTATAACTAAAAATATTCGACCCCTAGCCAATTTAGTCGATAATAGCAACTCTATAAGTTTTTCTTTTCCAAATGTAACTGATATTACAGCGAACTGTGTGGATGATGATGATGCTTGTAGGATTGAATACTCATTTAGAACAATAGAGAGATGTATCAGTACATCGGTACCTAATCAATAAAACAATCGCCCTCAACCAAAATTATATTGCTGAGGGCGTCCGTTTTTATTTCGATGTAAGCAATTAACTATCCTGGTAAAATCTCTATATACTGTGATAAGGATTACGAAAAAATATGCACTTTTAATGCTCGGCTTCCTTACGCCTGCAATGCTACAGCTTGACGGCGATTAGTTATAACGTAATCAGCCGAGACTTCTTCGCCTGTTGAACGATAGATTACTAGAATGTTAGTTACCCTGTCATCTCCGTTATTACAAAATAAAAAAAGCACCCAAAGTAGATGCTTATTTTACCTAAATAGGTTTGAAATATTATTGGTGGCGAGCGTGAATTTAGTTTAAGTTAAGTTAAGTTAAGTTAAGTTATATTACTGCGGTGTAAATGCAATAGCTATCGGTCTATCTCCAACGTCGACGGTTGCTATAACTAAATGGGTTTTTACATCGATTACCGAAACTGTTCCTTGAGTAGCATTTCCAACATAAGTAAGTTTTCCATCCGGAGTAAATTCAGAGAAAAGTTGATTGTTACCCACTTGAACTGTCCCTACCACAGCATGAGTTTTCGCATCTATTGCCGTTACCGCATCTCCTTCCGAAGCATTGATGTATACTAACTTTCCATCCGGTGAAATGGAGATTCCTGTCGGGGGCGCACTTCCAGCACTTACAACCACAGTTGCGATAGTAGTGTTAGTTTTCACATCAACGACCGAAACTGAGGCATCGCTAGTATTCACTACATAAGCAAGTTTCCCATCCGGTGTTATTTTAACATCGCGTGGTTCATTTCCTACCCTCACATTAGCGATAACTGAATGAGTTTTTGTATCTATTACTGACACAGTATTACTTGGATTATCATCCGTTCCTTCATTAGCTATATAAGCTAACTTTCCATCCGGAGTAAATGCCAAATCTACCGGATTCTCCCCTGCTGGCACTGTAGCTATAACGGAGTGTGTTTTCGTATCAATGACTGAAATGTTATTCGAACTCCTATTCACAACGTAAGCGAGTTTTCCATCCGGAGTAAAATCGACAAACACAGGGCTTCCTCCCACTGACACAGTAGCGATAACAGAGTGCGTTTTCGTGTCAATAACCGATATGTTATTCGAGCCTGCATTCGTTGTATAAGCAAACTTTCCATCTGACGAAAATTTTATAACATTAACAAAATCCAAGTCTATCCCTAGTGGTACTGAAGCAATTACAGAGTGTGTTTTGACATCGATTACAGCTACAAAAGCCATATCACTTGCGCCTTCTGAAAACAACACATAAGCTATTTTACCGTCAGAGGTGAACGCTATAGTGTCCGGGGATCCTGCTACAGATACAGTAGCGATAATAGAGTGGGTTTTCGTATCTATGACTGATATTGTTTCGGAATCATCGTTTGAAACATAAGCCAGTACCATATCGTACCGACCTCCTTATAATCGTTTTTACCAATGTATGCGAGTTAAAATCAAAGTGATTTTTTGAATCCGCATTGTTTTTCCACAAAACGCAAAAATGAAGCAACTTAACGATTGCTCCTGCCTCAAATAACGATAGATTTTTTATGATACTACGAATCGGATCGTGATAACTGGCGACCCAACGCTTACCTACGTCAGTAATTTCGTATTGCTCGGCTTCTTTGCGCTTGCGATATGCCGTAGCTTGACGGCGATTAGTCACAACATAGTCTGCAGTGACTTCTTCACCTGTTGAACGATGGATTACTAGAATGTTAGTTATCGCTGTCACCTCCGTTACTCTGTGCCTCCAACTCCCAAAGTACCTGCGATACTTTCCTCGCTTCACGTTGAATCGTCTTTAAACCGGTAATAGCTTCGGAAACATCAATGTTTAATTTCTCTGATAACTCGCCAACTTCGCGCTCTTGCGCCATGTTAGATCGCCTCCTTTTTCGAAATATAAAAAAGCCAACCGCATTGATTTACGATTAGCTTTAGAACACCAAAACATTTACTCTGTCGCCTAATCAAAACTAATTAATTAACCATACAATACCACAAACAAACTATGAAATGAGGTAGAATAATGAGCGCGTATGCTTCAAAATCATCATGTTGCGGTAGTACTGTATCTACAGTCAAAGAACAAACGGCTTGTTGTGATTGTCCAGTAATTATTGACCAATGCTCAGGGAGAATTGAGCGAGAGTGCGGCAGTCCAACATTTTCCTTTTTTAATGGAAATACTATAGGATCTGTAAACGGTACAGTTAACATAGAACCTACTACAACATGTGAAATACTGATAGTAGTAACCTCAAACGGGATGGATATTCCTTTAGGTCCTTGTATCAGTGGGGATGTTATATGCATCTCATATAGAAACGTCACTCAAATAACTCTTACATGTACTAATGGAGGTACAGGAGAAACTTGTGTGATAAATTATAACTTTACTATTACTGAAAGATGTATATCTAACACCGTTGTTCCGAGCACTCCTTTGCGATAGCGTTAATTCGCGCACTGACCGCCTCCTTTGACTAATATTGACCAATCGCTCTCAGACGAAATTATCTTCGTTGAGGACGACCGTTTATTTAGGTGCGTTATTGTAGTATCCTTCTATAATGTATAGACAACTGAGGGCATAAAAGTAAGCTAGTTTATAATAAATTGCTCAATTTCCTTCGATATTCCTTCGATTGAGCACGATAGTCACGTCCGTCGATACCGACACTTTCAGCCCACGTTAATGAAACTTCGTCGTTAGGTCGTTCTTCTTGCATATCACTCATAATCGGGTTTTCGTCACGAGACAGCATCAACGCTTATTCTTCTTCCACTACCTCAAATAGTTCTTCAATAGTAATATCTAATGCTCTTGATATTGCAAAAAGGTGCTTAGCTTCAAACCTGGAGTTTCTATCAAACCTAGATATTGTGGCCTGAGTAACACCCGATAAATCTGCTAATTTGCTTTGTGTAATGTTTCTTTCTTTTAGTATCTTTGATAGTTTAGACTTGACTTCCTGCATTTTTTTAGCTCCTTTTTAGTCCATCTTTTAATTTTGTATTTATTTTTAGGAATTATCATTAGGTGTACTGGTATCATTCCTTATCACCTCCAAAACCTTTGTTTTTAGTAGTAGGATTATTAATAATCCCTAACAATATCAATATTCCAAGAACCGCATCGGCATAAGCGTTGTAATGCTCAGGTGTAATTTGCAACCCTAAATCTTGAATAATTGGCAGAATATATACATTTTTATAATCCAATAGAAGCTCAACAAACTTTATTGTCAACAGTACAGGAGGATAATAGTCAAGTCATTGTCACAAGGAAGTTTTATGGCAAATTAGAGTCATTATCAACGAAAATAGACGGAGGCGATTGAATGCAAAAAGCCGAAAGAGAATTTACACGTAGTGTCACGAGGGCAATTATGAAATATGATATTTCGTGGTCCTATATATTGTATGAACGCATTAACTTACGTAAATACCTCGTTGTAAAGGACGATTCTCATGCCGATTTGGATGGCGCTTACACACTTTGCGTTTTAATCCGCGCATGATAGTTGACTTTTATTTAAAGCTGGTGGGACAGATGATTTGGCGAGACAATGGGTGAAGAATGCGGTGAAGGACGTAATTGAACACCGGAAAAAGACGGCGAGTGTGGTTTATGGTCGGGAGTTTAGATAACGTATTGTCGTAAACTGTACAAAATGATAGATTATTTATATAGAAGATTCAAGAGAAGGACGAGATACCATGGAAACATCTAGGGAAGTATACTTCAAAAGCGAAGAAGAAGCGAAAACTATATACGCCAAACTAGGCATATCGAACTTAACAACTAAGAGATTACCACGAACTTTCTTTTATAAAGTCAACGGACACTGGCACATTTGTTGCGTAGTTGGTTACATCGACGGTCAGCCCGATATGGTAATAATTGAGTTTATGAACTTCGAGAAAAAAATCGTGTGGATCCACGAATTTATCAAGATGCAAGAAGATAAAGCGAAAGAGTTTGCGCAATTTGAAAGGGAAGCGCTAAGACAACGAGAGAAATAAATTTACTTCGATTAGTTATTAATACAAACAACAGCCTATCTCCGAACATACATAATATGAAGCGAAAGATTTTTGCCTTGCTGAACTAGCTTTCCCCCGCTCATTTGAACGGGGCTTTTTCAATACTCGCAACGAACATCACCGCATCCACTTTTATAAACGAATAAAAGGAGGTCGGTGCGATGGTGTTTGCTTATGTGGTGAATGGATCCGGTTTAGTATCTGTCATCGATACTAAAACTCATTCAGTTATTGCGACAGTTCCAGTGGGACAGCTTCCAAGCAATATTAAATTTACACCAGATGGTAAATTAGCTTATGTCACTAATGCGCTCAACGGAAGCACAGAAGTCTCAGTCATTGACACGAAAACTCATTCAGTTATTGCAACTATTGAGGTCGGAAACGCTCCATCATTTTGTCGCTTTCACACCGGACGGAAAAATTGCTTATGTGACGAATAGGAATAATGGAGGGATTGGTTCTGTTTCTAGTATCGACGTGAAAACTCACTCAGTTATTACTACAACTCCAGTAGGCAATGTAAATAGTTTACCAAATAATATCGCAATAACAACTGATGGTAAATTAGCTTACGTTGATACCCTTAACGGCATTATAGTAACGGCTATTGATACAAAAACACATTCAATTATAGCCAGTATTCAAGCTGATAATGGTCAGAATTTCGTTGCTTTTACACCCAATGGTAAGTTTGCTTACGTTGGAAATCAGGATGAAACGGTATCTGTCTTTGATGTTAAAACACATTCAATAATCGAAACCATTTTCATCGGTGGAAATCCCGTATCTATCGCCTTCACACCAAATTAGCTCCGCTCAATTAAGAACGGGGGTTTTTCAATACTCACGAGGGAAATTACCGCATAGATTAGGGACATTTCCTAGTAGTGTTGCCATTACTCAAGATAGAAAGTTAGCTTATGTTACAAATGAAAGTACTGCCTGTAACTCCGTTTCGGTAATTGTTACCAAGATTCACTCGGTTATAGCAACTGTAAGTGTAGCTATTGGGCCAGCAATGGTCGCTTTCACACCAAATGGCAAACTTGCCTATATTGTACACGTTCGTAGCGAAGGAGGCGCAATCAATTTATTATCGGTCATAGACACGAAAACGCACTCCGTATCCGTTGCCGACGGAGAGTTCGTTTAGTTGCTCAGTTATATCGCTTCCCTCCACAATTCGATTAGTCGCTCTTTGCTCGATACTTTCGCTATCCTTGCCCGACTCAAATTTGCTCGCAGACTAATAAATCGGCTGGCTTCGTTGATAGAATATCGATAATGTTAACCGCTATATATAACTTTTCCATTTGCGACGCAAAAGATGTCTCTTTTAATAGTTCCGAGGCGCGTTGATAGACTTCATGTTGTTTTCCCTCAAAGAATGATTTGCCGCGTTTATATTTTGCTAAGCGTTCAACGTCGCCTGCCGGTAGAAATTGTTTTCCTATTAATACATTGCACCTCCTCCTTTCGTTTAGTAATATAATTAATAGATTATGAGGGGGGACTTTCTGTGAAGTTTGAAAAAACAATTGTTGCAGCAATCGTCGTGTATTTCTTATTAGATGTATTTTTACCATTTGATTGGATAGTTTATATCACTTTCGGAGTTGTTGTTGGTTGTTTATTTTGGATAATAAATTTACTCAAAGATATAAACAATAAACTGACGCCAAAGTCTAATAGATTGATAGAAGAAAGAGAAAATAACAAGTAAACTACAACCACGCAGGCTTTTCCATTACCCGAGCTCTTACTTGTTTCGATATTGAAACCGCCTGCTCAACTGCGTCAATTAAGTCGTCATGCTCACCCGTTCCATATCGCTCAAACTGTTCGAGCAATAAGGCGTGATTTCTTGAGAACTGAATTCCACGGCTTTCAATGTCAGGCAACATCGCCTCGATTCGAAGCTCTTTACGCTGACGTTGCTGAATTTTATGAACGCGCGAGTGTGCCGGGTAATTCGTTCTCCTCAATGCTTCTTTCAGTTTATCGACGAAAAACTCCTGCGCCATTTGTGCCTCGGCTGCTATGCCGTGAGGCTGATATTTTAGCGTCATTTCAACGACCTTTTTCATGAATACGTCAGGTTAACACGCTCGCCCCACGAATCAATGACGTAATACGTGTTCGTTATTTTATCCTTCGCAACAACACCTATCGCCGAGTAGTCGCCTTTTTTCTTACCCATCGCAAAGTCAACGCCCATCGTTATTAAAAACTACTTCTAAATTCGATGTGTTATCCGTCCAATTGAAAAGGTGCTCGGCACAAATATCATCGATTTCTCATCGATTGGGTTGTTTTGGTATTCGATGTTAACCGCCTTCGACCCGTTGTCCCACTTCCATTTCATCAGCTTGTACAATGGCTGAACGTCCGCCAAAGCACGTCGGCACCTTCATCCATTTCTTTATGATTTGTATCGTAAAATTTGAGTGCTTCGTCGCTTCGATTTGCGTTGTTGCGATCTTGGTATATTCCGCGACATTGCTCCCGTAACGCCATATTCTTCGGCTGCTCTATCATTGAGCGATATATCCTCGTTCGGAAGTACGACCGTTTATGTAGAATGTTCATTAATAAAGCGTCGTGATGTACGGTCGTTCCCATGTAAACATACGCCGTTAACTCGCCTTTCGGGTCGCCGAGTGGCATAACTACCAACGTGAAACATTCACGCAGCTTCTTCCATAATTCCGGCGTCGATGCGTTGGTATTTGCGTCCTCTAAGTCATCGCAAATAACCGAGTCGGGGCGATTACCGTCCCAGTTACGACCTGCTGGAACTAACGCTACTCGCTCGCGCCTGTGCTGTTCGCCAACAATCGGATGCCATGCAATAAACTCGCTCGAATTGTCTTTTTCATTACCCTGCAATTCTGGATCGAGCAATGGACCGAAGGAGGCGCGTAGTTTTTCGTTGTATTTTAGTTGGTTCGATATCCAATCCATATTGGCGCTCGATACGTCCAGCGTTTCCGAAATAATGATGATATATTTGCGTAATCGGTACACAACTTCATGAATCGGGTAAGCCTTTAAAAGGAACGACGATTTAGCGTGAGATCGGGGCGCTGCAACTCCGACCTTGACTGATACGTTTTGAGAACCCGCATTCGTAACATAAGCAAGTTTTCCATCGGGGGTAAAATAGACAGCATTTATAGAATCTTCGTCAACCCCTATCAGAACTGTTGCGATAATAGAATGGTTTTTTGTGTCGATTATAGCTATAAAACTATCATCACTTACTGCAAACAAAACATAAGCCAATTTACCATCCGGAGTTATTGTTATAGTGTCCGGTGATTCTTCAACGGGTACTGTTGCGATAACTGAATGAGTTTTCGTATCTATGACTGACACTGTGCCTTAGATTGAGTTGGAAACATAATCCAGCACCATTGTACCGACCTCCATACAATCGTTTTTACCAATGTATGCGAGTGCAAGGTCAAAGTGATTTTTGAATCCGCATTGTTCCTCTGTCTGATAAAGGCTATTCGCTGGGGGTGCTTGAGGATAGGTCGTTTTCCCCTTGCGACCACACTCTAATTCGTGTATATCGTTGTATAAGGTATTCATTTCTATTTTACATAATAGTAACTATAGGAACCAATACGTATTCACAACCGTTGGTATGACAGCGTTTGTAAGGCATGTGGATTTATCGAATATGCACGTTTTTATACATCGTTGCATTACTGTGTTTGTAGCGTGTCGAACTCCCTTTACTACGCTAAAATAGTGCATACGATTAACCTTCCGTTTTAAGGCGAAAGTGTTCGGGGTACCGCGCGTCAGGTGCGTCGTGCAGACCTAACTACACGGCTCTGTCATTCCATGCAAATCAATAAACCCATTCAAAGTAGTTCCATTTGCTCCCATAAACATCACATCTACTTTAGTTACATTCTTCAACGAAAAGAATTTGCAACGGTTGTTATTATCTATTGTTATAGGCTGTACTGCGCCATTTGAAGTAAAGTTAAAAACTGCCTTATCATTGGGGTCACTTACATTCAATCCGACGTTACCGTGCAATCCAACTTCCCTTCCATTGTAAAACTCTATTATTGGGTTTTCATTATTTAAATTTTCGAATGCACATTGAACATCATCAACAATCAATTGGCATGGACAATCACACGTTTTATCTTCTTTGATAGTACTTCCGCAACACGTGCTCACTTTTTTATATTGACTCATCATTCTACCTCCATTAGCACAGTTTAATGTAATATTTTATGCATGTTTCTTCACTGTGATTGGACGTACGACCTCAACCGACATCAAGTCCACCCTATTATTCTGCATCCCTTCCTATTAATTAATGCTCTCTATTCGTCAGTGTCTACCGTTTGCTTAAAACGTTCGATCTTCGCCTTCATATCCGACACACTAACGCCTTCCTCTTTTGCTTTGGAATTGACTTCGACTTTCTCCGTTAACATACTATGCGCCTGCAACAACGTCCTAAACATCGCAGCATTACCGTCCTTGATAATATGATCGGGTATCGACTCCATTACTTCCGGTAATCTATCTAGTTTGTTGCGCATAATCTGACGTTTTAATTCTTCATTAAAATGATCGAGCTTACGCCAACGCTGTAATGTACGTTCTGTAACGCCTACCTCTTCGGCTATTTCAGCGTACTTCATTCCGTTCCTTTTTGGCATTGCTAATATCGTAATTCCTGCAATCTGTGCTTCCGTTAAATTCCGTGCCATTCCTAACTTCCTCCTTTCCGTTTAATTAAACGATAATATGACGTTGGTAACCGTACTACTTTACCATCGTTATACTTAACGTCTATATCACCGTTGTTATATACGTTATCAACGTTAAAGATACCAATACAACTTACGTATACTAGATCGTCTATTACCGGTAACTCATGGTATATAACGGAGTAGTTTACGAATATATAACCGAAATCATCTGTTTCTTTTAATTGCGCCATATTCACCGCCCTTTCAATCGATTTAATAAGTTTAAAACCATTGTGCCGCCTTTCGCTTCGCTCAAGTTGTCACTGTCCTTTATTACTTTCCTCGGCGATTATTTAATAACCAACGATAAAGGGCCACAGCGCGAATGTAGTGAAACGGAATGAGGCGCGGGCTCATAAGAGCCCAAATACTTCTGCGCTTGTAACAAGATAAAGAGAAGAAAAATCGCCTAAAACCGACCTCTCCCGTACTGCCCCAACGGTTTGACCCACTTTTAATATGACGGGTTTTCACCGCATGTTTTTATCGAACTTTATGTTGCGCAAACATTTTACGCACCGATTTCGTCCAATCAGTCTCTACTTTTTGACGGAACATCAAGTCAGGGTGAATTAAATAACGTATGGTCTGACCACTTTTAGTCGTCAGTATTGCTCGCTTTCTCCGTAATTTATTAATCGCTTCTGTCACCGTATCAGCATCGTGCCCTATAGCTTCCGCCAACTGTTCACGATTTAGGTGTTCGATCACTTCCGGATTCTCTTCGTTAGGATTGGCGCATAAATAATATTCGGAATAATGAAAGAACGGCAGCGCTTTATACAGTAAGCCCGTCGTACTCAAGTCCAGCCCGTCAACTATTTCGCTGGTTTTCACTTGGTACAACTTCGTAAATCGCTCGCCCTCTCGAACGTCGCCAATCGTATGAAAGTTGGCGCTAATGAAAACACATTCGAGCGCCCTTCCTTTTGAATCGAAATAACACCGAGCGAGTGCAACCGGTCTAATATATCGCGAGTGGCGTCCCTGCCCCGCTTGAATATTCGCTGAATCTCAGTTTGCTTCAACGGTAATTTGCCCTCGCCTTTAAAACGCAAAAACGGAAGCAACTTTACGATTGCCCCCGCCTCAATTAACGATAGATTTATTATATTACTGCGAATCGGGTCGTGGTAACTGGCTACCCAACGCTTACCTACGTCAGTAATTTCGTATTGCTCGGCTTCTTTGCGCTTGCGATATGCTGTAGCTTGAAGGCGATTAGTCACAACATAGTCAGCAGTGACTTCTTCACCTGTTGAACGATCGATTACTAGAATGTTAGTTATCGCTGACACCTCCGTTACGCTGTGCCTCCAACTCCCGAAGTGCCTGCGTTACTTTCCTTGCTTCACGTTGAATCGCCTTTAAACCGGTAATGGCTTCGGAAACATCAACGTTTAATTTTACTGATAACTCGCCAACTTCGCGCTCTTGCGCCATGTTAGGTCGCCTCCTTTGACTAATATAAAAAAGCCAACCGCGTTGATTTGCGGTTGGCCGTTAAACACCAAAATATTTACTCTTACGCCTAATCAAAACTAAATAATTAACCATACAATACCGCAAACAAACTATGAAACGAGGTAGTAAAATGAGTGCGTATGTTTCAAAATCATCATGTTGTGGTAGCACTGTATCCACAGTCAAAGAACAAACTGCTTGCTGTGATTGTCCTATGGAAATCGACCAGCGAGGTGGTGATATTAACATAGCGTGCGGTGAATCCATGACTATTTTAGGAGGAAACTTTAGAGGTCTACTGACAGGAAATATTGTTGTACTTGATTCATCAGAGTGTGGACTCCGTGCTACGATTACGACAAATGGTACAGATTTTGTGTTCGATGTACCTCCGAGAAATGATCCAGGTCAAAATGATAATGTATTCACTTTTTCATATACAAACGTAACTCGAATCACAGTTATGTGTTTAAGTGACGGTGGAGATAATTGTATCGGATCTTATTTCTTTAAGTTCTTCGATAGATGTATAAGTACATCGCTACCGAATCAGTAGCTCAATCGCTCTCAGACGTAACTATCTCCGTTGAGGGCGATCGTTTGTATTTAGTATCCTTCTATAAGGTATAGCCGTGAAACTGACAAAAAGTTGTATACCTTACGATAAATTTCTCATTTTTCTTCGATAATCTCTCGTCTGAGCACGATAGTCACGTCCGTCGGTACTGACACTTTCAGCCCATGTTAATGAAACTTCGTCGTTATGTCGTTCTTCTTCTTGCATATCACTCATAATCAGGTATTCGTCACGGGACATTTTGTCCGGATGCTAGTCGGCACTTCTTCATATAAACATAACGTTGCAAGCCTGTTTAGTAGCTATAAACTACGCCTCCTATTTTATTATTACGAAATAATAGACGAATAGTACCACCGCTACCCCGAATATTTTTGATTAGGAGCAATCGATGTAAAAAGGCTTTGTATAGACCTCTAGCACCGCTACCCTGTGATAAATTCCCCTTAAATCTACTAAGTAAAGCACAAGTCAACGGAAATAAAAAACGCTAGAACCATTGATTTATCAAGGATTCTAGCGTTAGGATGATTCCGACTGGTCTCGAACCAGCGACCTCTACCCTGTCAAGGTAGCGCTCTCCCAGCTGAGCTACGGAATCACGATATATTGTCGTGAATACTCTATATAATAGCTTGATATATTTGAAATGTCAATAACTTTTCATGACTTCAACTTACCGATCTCTCATTTTTTATTGGTTGTTTTCTCATTAATTGTTGCTTTTCAATTAAGTAATATATATACAACTACCCTTGGAGGAATCATTTCTTTTGAAAAACTATGTCCAATATATTAAATCCTTTCTTACTATGGTAATTTAGTGACAAAAACAACAAATTTTCTTAAAAAAGTCTTTTAATTTTAATATGATTGTGTGTGGGAATCCACTATCTCAAAATGACTCCCTATTGTTACGAGAATATATTTCTTGATCTTATAAAAAAATAGTATCTAGATGTAACTTTAAGTCCCATATACCAATAATCAAGAAATAGCTATCCATACGTCAGTGAATACCATGACTGAAGTCAGGTTGAAGCTCTATTTTTGACAACAAAAGTCATGTAATTATTTGGTTGTGATGATGTGAACCATGAACGATTTGATCTTACATAGATGATGTGAAGGTCTTTGCTTCGTGTCAAAGCACAAATTAAAAAAGCATTTCAGTGTAAGAACAACATTTTCACTTATTGCAGATAATACCTTATGGAACAGTGCTTTTTTAACTTATTTTCACGTAAATTCAATACATCAAATGAATCTCATACAAAGAAACTGTTCTTCTTGCTATGCCTTTAGAAAAATAAAACTAGATGAAGAAATAGAGTGAGTAAAGACCTCAAGTTTCTCCCTTTTCAAAATACATAAAATCTTCATAAATTTACGCTATTATAAACTTTAATAAGGGGGTTAAAATATGATGGAGAAATGGAGTAGAAGAAGGTTTTTAAAAAACGGTACTAAAGGTACTCTTGGTATGTTAACGCTTGCTGTTGTTCCAATAAGTCTGACTGCATGTAATAACGAGGAGACAATAGATACTAGTTCTTTAGCAAAATTAGGATTGTTAGAGGACATAAAAAAAGGCCCTTTTCCTAAAAAAATCAATTATTCTACAACTATTCAAGATGCATGGGTCGAGCAAAAAAGAGAAGGATTTGTGTATGTAAATGTTGATCCTGAGGATGCTAATAACTTATTAATTATGTCTCCTGTGTGTACCCACTTGGGTTGTATTGCTGGTGAGGTTAGCGATGATGAAAAAAATGAAAGTAATAAGGAACTAACATTTTATTGTCCTTGTCACGGAGGAGAATACGATGAATTCGGTATAAATATTGGTGGTCCACCTCCGCGTCCTCTTGACATCTTTCAACCCATTATACAAAACAATGAAGTATATATACCAGTACTAAGCAGCACAAAACGTACTTAAATTTTCATAAGAATGTTTTCACATTGATTTTTCTTTTACTACACAAATATAATCATGTATACATCTAGCGTTTGTGGTTGATCAAGGAAAAATTCAACTTAGTACCTGCAACAAATTCTATGAAAAGATCCTTTAAAAACCAACAACTAATTATCATAGGTGAAGTTATGGAAATTCTAAAGAAATTAATTATAATTATTGTTGTATCGTTAATCCTTCATTCGGTTTGGGAATTCCTACAGTGTGGGATTTTTTATAATATGTCTTCAATGTCAATTGTTGAGCCACTCATGTGGCAAGCAATATTTGGGGATGTTAATATGACAATTATTTTATTTCTTTTACTAACATTTATTCACGGAAATGATAAGTGGATATTTAATAAATTTAACAAAGTCACTTATATAATCATTTTCTTATATGCGTTAGCTTTAAGTTTTTATTTTGAGAGTTCAGCACTATATACTAAAAGATGGTCTTATTCAGAATATATGCCGTTAGTATTAAATACAAACATTGGACTTTTACCAGTTATTCAATTAATTGTTCTATTCCCTCTAACCTTCACCATTAGCAGGTTTATACTTAAAAAATTGAAAAGTGGGAGTTGACTACAATCAATCCTCACTTTTCAATGAGACCGATTTCTATTTTTCAACAATAATAGTCCCAACCATTCCTGCTTGTTCATGCCCAGGAACACTACAATAGATTTTAAATTCTCCCTCTTTTAAAGGTATAAATTTGATTCTACTGCTTTGCTCAACATCTACATTCATATGAATTGCTTCTTTTTCACCATCAGCTGACACTACCTTAACACCGAATATTTTATCGATGAAAGACACTTCATCAGGGTGTGCATCCATTTCATCCATATAAGTTATTTCAATGTCCATATCATAAGCATTTAAATCATGGAAAACCTTACCTTCATTTATTAAAATAAATTCATATTCTGTACCTTTTGTTAAAGTAATCTTTTCAGGATTAAACCCCATCTCAAATGCTGAAATTTCTATTACTTTGTCGTTACTAACAGCTTCATCAGATGACGCAGTTTCAGTTTTATCAGCACTTTCTGCATCATTGGTGTTTTCTGTAATCTCAGTGTCTTCTATATCCTCAGTGTTTTCCGCATTCTCAATTACACTAGATTCTTGTTGACTACTAGTTTCACTGACTTTTTCATTAGAAATTTCAACGTCCTTTTCAACAGAAACCTCTTTATCTTGTACTGTTGAACACCCTGCTAGAAACACTACAATTATGAAACTCGAAATAATGTAATGAATAAGATTTTTATTTTGCTTCATTTTCTACCCTCTTTCAGCGAAATTATATTTTTTTCACATTATTATTATAATTTGAATTGAATTAATAGTCTGTTAACCATATGGATAACAAACTAAAAAAAAGGAGTATTATTACTACTCCTTTTTTTAGGTCATTTAGCCTATATATCCTTTAGTATTCCTGCTTGAGCTGCTTTAGCAACGGCTTGAGCTCGATTAGTGACATGTAATTTAGCGAGTACATTTTGCAAATGTTTTTTCACTGTATGGGGGCTTATATAAAGGAAATTACCAATATCTTTATTTGTATACCCTTTCGAAACAAGTTCTAAAATTTCCTTTTCTCGGTCGCTTAAATTATTTATTTCTGATGAAGCTTCAACTTTAGTTGAAATAATCGAAAACTCTTGTAATATTTTATCAGCCAACCCTTTGGTAAAAGGAGGATATCCTTCGTATGCCGATTTGATATAAGAAAATAATTCTTCCATGTTGAGGTTTTTTAACAAATAACCATTTGCACCATTTTTTATAGCATTAAATAAATCATGCTCTTCATCGGATATTGTTAGCATAATAATTCTTACGTTACTATTGAATGTTCGAATTTGTTTCGAGGCTTCTATGCCGTTTTTTTCTGGCATTTGGATGTCCATCAGTATTACATCAGGATTCAATTTTCGTGTCAATGAAATGACTTCCAACCCATCGCCTGCTTCACCTACTACCTCAAACTCAGGTTGTATGTGCAGTAATTGGACAAGTCCTTTTCTTAATACTTCATAATCATCACACACTAATATTTTAATTTTTTTCATTGAATCACCTATCTATTGGTATAATTAATTCCACAGAAGTACCTTGGTTTAATTTTGAATCAACTTTTATATTTCCTTGAATTAATGTTGCACGTTCATGAATCGTTTTTAAACCGTACTTTTTATCCCTCTCCCCAAGATTTTCAAAACCTATCCCATTATCATTGATTTGAATGTGTATTTCTTCATTAATTTTAAGTAAGCTCACTTTTACACTTGTTGCTTGAGCATGTTTATTAATATTATTGAACACTTCTTGTAAAATACGTAGGATATGCATTTTCACAAGTGGGGTTACATATTTTACATCTTTTGAAATCCCAATTTGTTCAAACTGAACATCTACCCCTAATTGTTCCATGTATTTTCTTCTATACAAATCTATTAGTTTAAATAAGGACAATTCGGTATCTTTTGATAAGCGAAGTTCAAATAAGTACTGTCTAATTTCATTATAGGTGGAATTAACTAGTTCATCCAATTGATATAAACTTGAGGAAAATTGATCTTTATTTAAATGATCTTCTGACGTTTTAGCTTTAATATATTCAAGTAATATTTTCATACTACTAATTGCTTGGGCTAATCCATCATGCATCTCTCTGGATAATCGTTCTCTCTCTTCAACAATTGCAATTTCCTTTATTTTTTCATATTGAAAGACATTTTCCAAGGAAATAGACAAAGTATGTAGAACATTAGTTAACACTTCATTTTTAGGAGTATCAGAATTCTGTAATATGAGGTATCCAATGATTTCTGATTTATCTTTTGTTTGCAGCTTTAAAAACATTAAAGAAGAATCACTATTTTTTGTAACTTCTACTTTTTCTCGGTACAAAGATAGGATAGAATTTTTATCAACTTTTCCTGTGGATACTACAGTTGGGTTTGATAGATCATTGTAATTGACAATAAGTAAACTACTACTATTACAACCCAATAAATTATTAACAATTGTTAGTGCATTTTGAAGAACAACATGTTTATTCGATGTTAAACGTCCTAAAGATATAATTATCTTCGATAGCTTAAATAACTTCTCAGATTGGTATTGTTTTTTAGCTGTTTCTGTATATAAAGCTATTATTGTTGCCTCTAATTCTTTTTGAGAAGATAAGTCTCTTACTGTTAAAGCAATTTTATTCCTTAATGAATGATCGCTATATATTTTAGATGCTGAAATACTTATGGGGATTTGATCGCCATTCTTTTTTATTAGCTTTCCATCATACAATTTATTGAAGTTATCAATTATACCTTCTTCAATCCAAATCAAGTCGTTTAGATGTAAAGGTTCGATTGTTTCCCTTCCACTCATAGTTATTGCACCTTGATTCATATGTTCCAACCGCATTTGTTCATTGAACAGGAAAATACCATCTATACTACTATCATAAAGAGCTTTTGCTTCTTTTTCTTTTTCATATTTCTTTTTCTCAAGTTTGGATAGGTTATTAAAAAAATATATGGATATTAAAACAATTCCCATTATAAAGATAGATGAAGAAATGACTATATCTGCATAATAGGATAATCGATGTATGATAAATTTATGACGGATTAGTTCATAAATTACGATTAGGGAGCTTGTAATAGCTATAAAAGAAATTTTAAACCTTGAGTAGCTCTTCAATTTTCCTTCCCCTTTTTAGGCTGTTTTCACATATTGTTGTTTTTGTACTAATAAAAAAGCATTTAATTTGTGTATTCTTTTCTTCTTACTTAGACTAACTACTAAAAATATAAAACCTATTATGAAAGCAAAAAGCCTTTTATTATTACTATAACTGATCAATAATGCTAAAACAATTGGTAAACTGAGCTATTAAAATTTCCCAATAATTATTGTTGTCCACTTTCCAAAGGACCAGACCATTGGTTCATACCACCATTTAAATTCCCTACCTGTTTATAACCTTTATCTATCAAAAACTGACTGCTGTCTGCTCCCATGCGTCCAGAGTGACAAATAAAAATAATCTCTTTGTTTGCATCTAGTTCTGTGTAACGATTCCTAATGTCGTTAAAAGGTATATTGATGGATCCTGGTATATGATTGTTTTGATAAAGCTCTACTTCACGCAGGTCAACTAGAATAACATCGTCCTTTTCCATAGCATTAACTACCTGCTCTTGGGATAATGAATTCCAGGAAAGTTCGCTTGTATTATTTACCTCAATGTTTTCATTTTTAGAATTAAATAAAAAATCCCCAACAGTTCCTAAAATAACTAAAACAAACAGCATTATCAGTATCAATCTGATTCTCTTTTGGTTCATTCTATCACTCCTTTTTAAGGTTGGATTCTTTTCATGTAATTATCAACATCCTGTTGAGTCATTTCTCCAACTATTTTATCTATTACAATTCCATCTTTGTCTATTAAAAAAGTTACTGGAATAGGTCCAACATTGTAGGCGTTAAGCACCTGTTCATCTTTATCTAATAAAATTGGAAATGTTAAATTGTATTGATCAACAAAAGATTGAACTGTTAATTTCGGCTCTCCTACATCTACTGCTAGCACTTCTACACTGTTGCCTTTATAATATTGATAAGAATTTTCAATAAAAGGCATTTCTTTTTTGCATGGTGGGCAATATGTAGCCCAGAAGTTTAGAAATACTCCTTTACCTGTTAACTCGCTAAGCTGTACATAGTCTCCTTCCAATGTGACCAATTTAAAATCTGGTGCTCTCTTACCTATAATAGCAATCTCTCCTTTTTCACTAGAAAAATTGGAGTACAACACATACCCGATAGCTAACACAAACCCTAACAAAATTAACCCTCGTAAAATAGTCCTTATACGCTTGTTCATCGCAGTTACCTCCTCACAGATTTATGCATATGAATGTAAACCTGCAATGACTAGATTTACTACAACTAGATTCAGCATGATGATAATAAAACCGATAACTGCTAACCAAGCCGATTTCTTCCCTTGCCACCCTTTTGATAATCTTAAGTGTAAGTATGCTGCATAGAATAACCATGTAATTAAGGCCCATACTTCTTTTGGGTCCCACCCCCAGAACCTAGTCCATGCTTCTTGTGCCCAAATCATCGCGAATATTAAGGCACCTAGCGTAAAAATTGGAAATCCTATTAATACAGAACGGTATCCTATTTCATCCAGAATGTCATCACGGACATTCTTTAGCTTTGGTTGAATGAAGGCACCTATTCTTTTCCTTAATACTAATCTTGTTATAATATATAGACTTAATCCACTTAATAATGCCCACAATAAGGAATTCAACTTTCTTGGTGCATTTACCCCATTCATCCAAGAAGGAGCCTTAGCTAAAGCACCATATGAATTGTTAGATTCTTCAAGGGTTCCGTTTGGAGGGCCTACGATCGCTGGCATCGTATATGTAATCGTTGTTTCTATATCTGTTTCGCTGACCCAACTATAGTTAGTTTCATAGTTCATTGTATTAAATATTAAAGTAACACCAGCGAAACCAACTGTACTTAGTAAAGCATACATGACTAGCTCTAAGAATACTGTTTCTTTTGTCGTCTTCTGTTGATTAACTGTTTTTATTAGAAAAATCACACCTGCCACGAAACTAATCGCTAAAACACCTTCACCTAACGCAGCAGTTGTCACATGTATTTTTAACCAGTAGCTTTGCAAGGCTGGTACAAGCGGCTGCATGTTATCAGGAAAAACACTGGCATAAGCGATGATGATCATAGCAATAGGTAAAGCAAAAACGCCTAATATACTTGTTTTATATACTAGGTATATAATAATGAATGCTAAAACTATCGTTATCCCAAAAAACGTCATATACTCAAACATGTTGCTAACTGGGGCATACCCAGAAGCAATCCACCTCAAGACAAAATATGAAACCTGTAATAAGAAACCAAAAATAGTCAATATAAATGCCATTTTTTCTATTTTTGATAATTTTGTATCCTTATTTTTACGAGTTTTAAAAGATGCAGAAAATAAAATAGTTGCGATAAAGAATATAAAAAACGAGATTCCTAATAATTGACTACTTAGCTGAAACATTCTCTTCCTCCCCGTTCTTCCCTCTTGTCCTTTTTTCTAATTGATCTATTGGAACTGAAATGCCTGTATTTTGAAATGCATTTCGTAGCTCTTTCTGAAAGCTAAACCACCCTTTATTCGTATGACCAGCAACCCATACTTCATCATCGAATCGTTGAATCCATATTCTTCGATGCTGCCAATAACTACCTTGAACAAGTCCAACCATAAAAATAAATCCACCTAAGCCAATAATACCTAATGTTAAATCTTTACGGATTGTAAGTGCGGTAACATTCCTAGTCTTAACCCCCGCAAGTTCAATTTTATAGTTATTTTCACCTAACGGTTCAAGGTTTTGACCAATGGATAGGAAACTTACCTCGTCTTCGGATGAATTAGGACCAATAACATTAAAAGCAAAAGCAGGATTATTCGGGACCTTTGATTTTGTGATTGGGCCATTTTCACCAAGCTCATAATCAGGTAAATAACTCATAAGCTCTACAGCTATTGTTTCATTAATCTGATACTTAGTTATTGGGTTTACTAAGTCTACAGTAAATTTTCCAAAGGATTCACCAGATGCTTTTTCAGTTACGGCAAAGTCAAAGCTTTCAAACTCATTTTGCTTATAGCTTACTTGATATAGTGCATAGTTATCTATTTCAAGAGGATAATTAACTCGAATTTGTTCACGCCTAATTTCCTCTAAATCGGGTTCCACACCTGGTATACTAGAACCAGTATTCTTGAACAAAATAGCATTCGTTTGATAGTTTTTTGGAACTACTCCTCCTGCATTGTTTATCGCTTCTTTATATTTCGGATCATTCTCATCATAAAATTCAAGAATAAATTTCTCATTTTTAATATAATACTCTCCATTTGTTCCAGGCACTTCTTTTGTTTCGCCATCACGTAGCCAAACTACTTCGTCTAAATAAAAGCCAGGGACAAAACGAAGCATCCCCCCAAATAATACGATAAATAATCCTAAATGATTAACATACGGACCCCAACGAGAAAACCTACCTTTTTCTGCAAGAAAATTATCCCCATCTTTTCTAACTGTATAACGTGATGATTGTAAACGTTCTAGAACATGCGTATAATCAACATCCTTTTCTTCTATATAAGTAATGCCCAATAACCTTTGCTTTTCTAAAAACTTCACATGCTTTGTCACTCTTTGATTTTTTAATTGTTTATATAATGGGATTACTCTATCTATACTTGCTACAGTAAGAGAAATACTTAACAAACCAATTAACAGTAGGTACCACCATGAATTATATAGATTATTAAAGCCCAACTGGTAATATACGTCTCCTAAAACCCCATACTCTTGTTTGTAAAAATCTGAAGGTGGTAAATTAGGTGGTATGTATATTTCTTGAGGGAAAATGGTTCCTATTATTGATGCGAGAAGCAAAAGTATGATTAACCAAACCCCAACTTTCACGGAAGAAAAGAACTGCCAGGCTTTATCTATTCGTGTTTTATTATAGACTTGTGACCTTCTTGCCGTTCCTTCGTATCGCATATTAATCAAATCTGTTGCGCTCTCTTTTAATGGATTCCCACATCGACTACAAAGCTCTGTTCCTACCTGATTTTGCTCCCCACACTCACATAACTTTCCTACCATAAACAACCTCCTGTTTATTACCTTGCTCGTTATTGTAATGTACCAATAAAATTTAAAGATTTTATGAATATAAGAAAAAAAAACGCTGTATATAACAGCGCTTTTAGATTACTTTTTTTTCGTTTATTTATAGTCATTCTTAATGCTTCTTTCTCATTCGTTACTTCCATTAAAAAAATTGACAATTGTCATTGGTTATTTTCCTCCCCTGTGACTATGAGCATGTGAAAGGTCCTAAACAAAAATAAGAGTCTCTACAATTTCGAATTCCCCATACAATCCACATTATAAGGAAATACTTTTACTTTGATTTTATTACTATAAATACGGAAAAAATCATGAGAGGACATAACACAATTAAACAAATTTCAAATAATGTCTTAAAATAATCAAGAATACTTGTCGGCTTAATTAAAGTTGTTACTACAATGGAAAAACAAATAATTCCTAATAAAATTAATACTCCAGGTATAATTAAGTTCTTCTTCATGAAGCGCTATCCCTTTCAATCTCTATCGGCAACGAAATACTAATAGTTGTGCCCTTGTTTATTTCGCTTGTTACCTTAACCTCTCCGTTCAACAATTCAATAATATTTTTTACGATCGCTAACCCAAGACCTGTTCCACCCATAGTACGTGAACGCGATTTATCCACTCTATAAAATCTATCAAATATAAATGGAATATCCGCTTCTGGGATACCAATACCTGTATCCTTAACATCAACCAAACATTTATCAGGTTCAGTTTTAACAATTACTTCAATCTCACCTTGATTTGTGTAGCGGATGGCGTTGTCTAGAAGATTAATAAACAGCTGTTCTAGCTTGCCTCCATCTGAATATATAAGAGGCGTATGCTCGTTGAAAAATGTTTTAACTAATAAATCTTTTTTCTTTGCGTGAATGCTTGTTTTATAAACTGCAGACTCAACTATTTCCTCTATATCAACCCATTCAGTGTATACGTCTACTTTTCCTAATTCCATTTTTGAAAGGTCAAATAAATCCTCAACAAGTCTTGTTAACCTAGTTGTCTCTACTTCTATAATTGATAAATATTCATTTCTTTCGTGTTCATCCATGTATAGATTATTTTTTAATGCTTGGGAATACCCATGTAAATAAGATAGCGGTGTACGAAGCTCATGAGCTATATTTGCAAAGAATTCTCTTCTGTTTGTTCTAAATGAATCCAGTTCAGTTGCAAGGTCATTAATGGCTGATGATAATTTACCAATTTCATCAGATGAATGTACATTGACTCGTGTCTTTAGCTTCCCTTTGGCTATTTCTCTCGTAGCTTTTTCCATTAATAGAAGCGGATTAGATAATTTTCGAGTGACAAAATAAGTAATTCCTATACCTATTAATATTGCTCCGAGAAGTGCGATAAACAATAATGAACGGACTTGAGAAATGGATTTATGTATATCATCAACAGAAGATAGCACAAAAACACCTCCCAAAAATAGATCATTTGAAAAAACAGGACTCCCAGATGCTAAAAAATGAGTATTATCATTCCGATATTCTATATCTGTATCATAACCATCACGAAGTGTTGATAATTCATCGGTTGATAGATCCCCCCCCCCAATGAGTGCTACAGTCTCTAAAGAACTAAAGATAACTTGTCCATTTTCATCAACAACAATGATCTCAGTATTTGTTAGAAATGATAACTGTTGAAGTAATTCAATGATTGTCTCATCCTGAATGTTATTAAGAGAAGACGCATAACGTATAGAAAGCTCGTGAATATTGTCATGTACTTGTTTATAATAAAAGTCAGTAAATAAACGATCGATTACGTAGACGAGGGGAATTGCTATAATAATAAATAATATAATAATTACAGAGCCAAGCTTCCAAGTAATGCTGTTAAAATTCTTCATGCACTCTCGTCAGGGTTATTCAACCGGTACCCTACTCCCCAAACCGTTTTAATCGGATTAAAACTAATCTGTAGTTTCTTCATCTTTACCCTTATATTTTTAATGTGTGTATCAACCGTTCTTAGTTCAGTTGGTTCATTATACCCCCACACAGTATCTAACAGAATATCTCGTGTATACACTTTGTTTGGATGTAATGCCAATAGATGAATAAGCTCAAATTCTTTCGGAGTTAAATCAATTAAAACATTATTAATCCGAACTTCTCTACTAGTTGAGTCAATTGTCAGGATACCGTTCCCAAAGATTAGGAAGCCTTCGGAATTATTTTCATGTCGGGATACACTAGAGCGACGTATCAATGCATTAACTCTTGCTTGAAGTTCTTCTGGAGCGAAAGGTTTACTTAAATAATCATCTGCTCCTATTTCTAAGCCTTTTACTCGGTCAGCTACTTCATCTCTTGCAGTTAACATTAAAACTGGAATTGATATATTTAGATTTTGTCTAATTTCTTTACAAACTTCCCATCCATCTAATTGTGGCATCATAATATCCAAAATGAGCAAGTCAAGCATTTGGTGTTTTCTTTTTACCACCGATAAACCCTCATAACCATTATCTGCTTCGTACACTTCATAATCCTTACTCAAGTGAATCTTAATAAGGTTTCTCATATTAATTTCATCATCAACAACTAGAATTTGTTTTTTCATTTGATCACCCTATTCAGCATTTTTCCCTAAAATATAAATTAGTATCTCCCGTTTTTCAAAAGGTTTAAGATCAATAGGCAGATAAGTATAATCCTATATTGAAAAGAGACCAGCATGACTAAGCTGCTCTCCTTCCGTTTTCAATCTACATTTCCACTATTATCAATTATGTGATTATGTTCTATATCTAAATCAACTTGTAACGACTCAGTGTTAACTATTAGTCCCATATTATTGTATATATAGAAAAATCCAATAAGGATAATAGCTGAAGCTATTGGATGTTCAAGCATTTTATTGAAGGGCTGAGTGAAAGGTTTTTGCGTTTCATCATTCAACAAATTTAAAGCTAGAATGAGAGAAACAGTCACTAATGTAAAAAAAATTTTAATGGTTGATTCCTGATATTGAACCATTACCATCTCACCTAACATTGCTCCCATCATTCCTCCCATTAAACCTGACAACATTCCATTTAATACTGGTATGATTCCATTCAGTAGCCCAACCATACTTCCGCATATAAACCCAACACCCATTCCTAAGACAGTAGATAAAAAGAGATTTCCATTTAAAAAAACCCCAAAGATCACTCCACTTAACAAACCATTCATCATACCGACTGTCATTGTAATCGTCATACTAGTCATACTTGTTATGTTTTTTCTTTGTATTACCAAGCATAAGGAAATATAAAAGGTTAATAAGAGTGGTGTTATAATTGTCATTAATAACGCTTTTGACATAATCAAATTTATCACATCCTAGTTTAATAGCATGTACATCAATATATGCATTTACTATTGCAACTAGTACAGATATCCCTACAAACATCACATAATTCTACTCAAATCACCTAGATGTGGAATCCAAAATTACAGTATTTATATAAAAGTTATCTATTTGAAGATAAAATCTTGAATTGACCTTTGGCAGCGACCTTAGGATAACAAAATTTCTAACACATACTTTGTGCTAATTATCTACTCAAAAAAATATTCTTATCTAGCTTTAATTCGGTCAAATCACCTGAAAGAGTAGTAAATCAATATCAACTTGCAATCATTTAATTTAACATCATATATAAGGTTAATAGCTTCCACATTAATTACATCCAACACTTTGTATGTGATTGACATGAGTTTTCACAATTAATGTTTCTTGTTTATTAAATGGATAATTAATTCCTTCATGCTTTTCTACAATGCTGTCCTCATATGAGATTTCATGAGCTTCTTTGTTTACTATGATCTCCTTTGTAGTTCGATTTATTTAACTACATCATTAGAACTCTTCATCCTGTTGACTCCTTCTTCAGCTTTACTTATTCTTTGCATTGCTTTCGATAGAGTCTTCAAATTTTTCTTTAAGCAATTCATGTTGTTCTCTTAAACTAGTAAGTTCACCTTCTAATTGCTTAACTTTATAGCTGTCTAATCTAGAAGACTGTTCTTCTTCACTCGGTAAATCACTTTTTACAGTAGAGTTATGACCAAATTGATGTTTTCCATGACTATGACCATGTTGATGTTTTCCATGATTATGACCTTTCATCATAAAGACCATTGATAATGGACATAAAAGAAGCAGTAAAAGTAAAATCCATTCCATCATTTATACCTCCCATAGATCAATTTTAATAAAGTAGTCATATGTCAAATGACTGTAAATTTTGAACGGTGTTATTTTTTTTACTTAAAACTAAATGTGCATACTAACTGGTGTTAGTGGCTCCTTTTCTATTTTTTCTAATTGTTTTTTCTGCAGATAAAATGCATATATGTTCTCAACTGTGTGAAAGGTGTTTTTTCAACTATTAAGCTGATGTTCACCCCTGTACCCCAACATAAATAATGACCGATAAAAGCATTAATACAATTACTGTAAATATTGTTTTATAATAATCTTTTGCTGTTATTACATTATCATTATTTATAGTGCTTCTTGATTTCAAATATTTCATTAAGAGTATTCCGATGATTATACCTACAATACTCATTAAATGACTAACGGATATCGTACCTAATATCATTGGGTTAATTCTTGAGAATTCCACAATTGCTCGTATGATCATATAACCAATTAAATAATGAATAAAGATTTGTCCATGATAAGATGATTTTTTCAAGCGTAACCATAGGTACCCAAATAATAAGTAATCTAATAAAAATTCGTATGCTTGAGATGGATGAAGGTACTCTCCATTTACTTCTATTCCCCATGGTAATGCCTGTGAAATTGGACCACCAAATACATCACAACCAATTCTACTAATCCCTTGAGCTAATATTAATGCTGGAGCGACAATATCTAATGTTTCCCAAATCGGCATTTTGTGACGCTTCAAAAATATATACCCAACAGCAAGACCACCTAAAATACCACCATGTATTGAGAGTCCGCCGTTATGAATGAATATTATTTCTAATGGATTATTAATAAAATAAATAGGATCGTACATGAACACATATATAATACGAGCTCCTATTACTCCACCAATGAAAGAGTAGATTGCTCCATCCATCAATAATTTATGATTAAGTCCCCTACTCTTTGCTTCTTTAATTAATATTGCTAAACCTGCCATTACACCAATAGCTATCATTAAACCAAAAAAATATAATGAAAGCGGACCTATACTAAATAAAGGTTTCATCAAAACTTCCTCTCTTCATTAAATTATTTCTAATCATCCTAACCCGTCTTACTTGCTTAAATAAAGGTCCGTTTCCAAATCTTTGATGTTATTTTTGCTAACCAGTTTTATCTGGTTTTATAGCAGAAAGGTACCACCACTCACTAAAGTTGTACCGTATTTATTTCTTAGCACGTAAAACAACTATCAATGCGAAAACAGCCTAAAATATGTCCCTCCTTCGAATACAGCGCTATTATAATAAAAAATTATAGATTTTTTATGAAGATTGGAATTTACTATAAAGTTTTTCGAAAGAAAAGTGTTGGGTAATTTTTCACCTACAAAAAACAAAAACACCACCTCAAAACTATTTAGTCTTTAGTGGTGTTTTATAACTTATTAATATTTTTAATATCAAGAATTCTTCAAATCTTAACCTTTGAACAATCGTGCGTTTATTGCAACAATTACAGTACTGAGTGACATTAATACAGCTCCAACTGCTGGACTTAAGACGATTCCTATTGGTGATAGAATTCCAGCTGCCAGTGGAATCGCGACAATGTTATACCCTGTTGCCCACCATAGATTCTGAATCATTTTTCTATACGTTGATTTTGAAAGCTCAAGGATGGACACAACATCTTCAGGATTACTTTTTACTAAAATAACATCTGCAGTCTCCATTGCAACATCAGTACCTGCTCCTACAGCTATTCCGAGATCAGCGTTTGCCAAAGCAGGTGCATCATTGACCCCATCCCCTGTCATTGCTATCTTTAAACCGGTTGCTTTTAGTTCTTTTATCTTGTCTGCTTTTTCATGTGGTAATACCTCTGCAACTACATCATCTAGATTCAATTGCTTTCCAACCCATTGAGCTACTTTGTAATTATCTCCAGTTAACATCAGCGATTGGACATTGATATTCTTCAAACGTGCGATTGCACGTTCAGCACTTTCTCTAACTTTATCAGCAAGTGCAATCATTCCTGCTACTTCACTATTAATTAATACAAAGATTACAGTTTTTCCTTGCTCAGATAATCTCTCAAACGTGTCTTGTTGAAACCTTATATTATTTGCTTTAACAAAACCAGGGCTGACTAGTAAAATCTCTTTACCTTTTACAATTCCCTTTAGCCCTTTACCTGTCATCGATTCAAACTCATCTGGCTGATAAAAAGTTAATTTTTGAGCTTTTGCTTCTCCAACTATCCCTTTAGCAATCGGGTGTTCAGACAATACTTCTAGAGAAGCTGCAAGTTGTAAAATATCCTTCTTTTCATAGCCATTTTCAGTCATGATATCAGTTACACCAAATTCACCCTCGGTTAAAGTACCCGTTTTATCAAAGACAATGGATTGAATATTTCTTGCTTCTTCAAAGTTAGCACGGTTTCTGATTAATAATCCTTGCTTTGCGGCTAATGCTGTAGACCTAGCTACAACTAATGGAGCTGCTAAACCTAACGCATGCGGACAAGCAATTACCATTACAGTTACCATACGTTCTAACGCATAAACAAAAGGGTACCCCAGCAATAACCATGTTACCAATGTGACGAACCCAGCAATTAGTGCTAGATAAAATAACCATTTAGCAGCACGATTAGCTAAATCCTGTGTTTTGGATCTTGACTCTTGGGCTTCTTTGACCATCTTTACTACTTGGGAAAGATAGCTATCTTCTCCCGTTTTTTCTACTTGTATGGTTAAAGATCCTTCTCCATTTATGGATCCTGCAATCACCCCATCGTCTATTGTTTTTTCAACTGGTACTGATTCACCTGTCAGCATAGATTCGTTGATGGAAGAGTTCCCCTTAATAATAGTTCCGTCAACAGGGACCTTTTCACCAGGTTTTACTAGAACTTTATTTCCTTGGGTTAAATGACTAATGTTAACATCTGTTATTTCTCCATTTTCATCTATCAGATGAGCCTCTGAAGGAATCATTTTCGCTAATTCTTCCAGAGCATTAGAAGCTCCCATTACTGATCGCATTTCTATCCAGTGCCCTAATAACATAATGTCAATGAGGGTGGCTAATTCCCAGAAGAAATTATTTCCTGATAAACCAAAGACAGTCAATGCACTATATATATACGCCACTACAATCGCAAGTGCTATTAAGGTCATCATTCCAGGACTCTTTTGTTTCAGCTCATCGTAAGAACCTGTTAAAAAAGGCTTTCCCCCATAGAAAAAGATGAATGTTGCTAAAATAAACAGAGCATAATTTACTCCATAAAAACTTAATTCATACCCTAAAATCGATTGGATCATAGGAGAAAAAATTAATATTGGTATTGTTACTATTAAAGAAATATAGAATCTCCTCTTAAAGTCAGCAATCATATGCCCATGATTATGCCCTCCATGGCCTTGGTGATTATGACTATTATGTTCTTGATGATTATGACCATCGTGCTCGTTATGATTATGACTATTATGTTCTGGGTGCTTATGACCATCGTGTTCGTTATGATTATGACTATTATGTTCCAGGTGATTATGTCCTACATGTCCATGTTGTTTATGGTCATCATGTTCTTGATGTATATGTCTTTCAGGATTACCCACATTTTGATGAGTCTTTTTACCTTTCATCATCAATAACCCGCCCTTTCCATAATTGGAATTTCTCTTAAAGTAAAATTTGAATATCCTTTAGCGCTTACTCTTAATTAATAACCTTATTTTGTTTCCTTACTTTTATACTATACCCCCCTATGGTAATTGTCAACTTAAATATTGTAATTATCTTTTATTTTGACCATATGACATAACTTCCTCTAAAACATGTCCCAAATAAAATAGTCATAGCAGTCTGTTGCTGCTATGACTATAGATTAAGCCCAATAAGTTATTGTATCAAAGATACCTATTATAATAATGATAATACCAGCAATCATTTGAATTCGTTTCCCTAGTTTTCTACCTTTTTTCATTAATGAACCACCTAAGCCAAAATACCATATTATAAACATCGCTATTAGAACAGGGATAGACGTACCTAAAGCAAAAATAGTTGGTAAAACAACTCCATAAGAAGTAGATAGAACGATAGGCATTAATGTAACAAAAAATAAGATGAACATCGTTGGGCAGAATGCTAAGGAGAAGCTTAATCCCATTAGAAATGAGCCAAATTTACTTTTTTTAAAATAACTGTCTGGTATTTTAATTAGCTGCAGATTCCAAGTCATTTTGAAAAACCCCATTAAATAAATACCCATTAATATTAAAATTGGCCCAATTACTTTCCTAAACCAAGGAAAATATAAGGTTAGACTTTGCTGAAACTCACGTCCTAGCAACCATACTAATAATCCTAGTAAAGAAAATGCAGTTATTTTCCCGATAATGAAATAGATCACTTCTTTCCATGCAAGTTTTTCTTGCATAGAACGATTCCCGTAAAGAGTAATTGCCCCAATATTCCCTGTAAATTGACAAGGTGCCATTGCACCAACAATGCCTAAAATAAATGCAGATGCCAGCGGAATACCTTCAACGCTATATGCAATATTCATAAAAGGCTGACTAAAAAAGTTACTTATCTGACTAAATAAAGCATACACAACAAAACCACCTTTAATTTTCAAGTTAAAACTTTAATGCTCACTAAATACAATAATTATGACTGTTTTCGTATAGAATGTTGTTTTTCGTACGATATAACAAACACGTATACAACTAGGCTTTAGGTAACTATTCTTCTATAAAACGATGACTGTTGAGTAAAGTTTATGAAAAGAGCCATAATTATAAAGAAAGTATAGAAAAATAAGAAACTCGTTATATGACATAAACTTATTCGGGTTTATTGAGGTACTCTCCTTCTAATTCAAATGGTGAATAATATCCATTGTATTTAACAACTGTTACCATCCCATTTCCAGCATGGACAAGGTCATGGCAATGAAAGACCCATTCTCCTGGGTTATCAGCAGTAAATAAGATCTCATATTGTTCATGTGGTTTAACATTAATTAAGTCTTTTACTAATGGATTTTTTAACGTCTCTCCATTTCTCGTTATCACTTGAAAGTAGTGGCCGTGTAAATGCATCGGATGGTCTAACATACTATTATTTGTAATCGTTAATTTTACTACGTCACCTTTCTGAACTTTAATAGGATCAGTATTAGGAAATGTTTTCCCATTAATCTTGTAAGTCATACCACCTGCCATCATACCCATCCCAACGTTCAAATCCATTTCGTATATCAGGTCTGGCTCGGCTTCTGAGCTAATAATCGACTCCATTTCACCAATGTTTGTAAAATCAATAAGTGATAACTCCTTTTTTCCTTCTACAACAGGATCTATATCTTCCACTTGCTTTTCAACGTGATTTAAGATGATAGGAATTCTTATATCGTTGGCACCTTCCACATTATTCACGCTAGTAATATACCAATTATTACTCTGATTAGCGTTAAACTCAATGTCTAGCCGCTCACCAGGAGCTATCTCAATTACATCAGAAGTTAGCGGTGCCCCAATTACTTCTTTACCGTCATTTGCAACTAAATTGTAAGAGTTCCCTTGTAAATAAAAATAGTGTTTTTGATATCCAGCATTCACTAGACGCAGTCTTACTCTTTCCCCAAAATCAGCAACAATAGGGTCGATATTTGGGGCACTTTTACCATTCACAGTAAAGGTTCCATAGGTCATCTGTGAGTCCATCTCTCCAGGTGTGCCACCGGACATATGGCCCATCATTCCACCACTTTCACCTATAGACCATTCATCTACCATTAGTACAACATCTTGGTCATAAGATTTCTCCATAGGTTCAACGATTAGCGCGCCATATAAACCTCTATCTACTTGATTACCACTATCTTGGTGAGAATGATACCAATACGTCCCTGCTTCTATTGCCTCAAACTCATAGGTATATTCCTCACCAGGCTGCACTGCATTTTGTGTCACACCAGCTACACCGTCCATCATGTTAGGGAGAACCATGCCGTGCCAATGAATCGTTACTGGATCATCAAGGTTGTTCTTTAAATTAACACGTATGAAATCTCCCTCGGTTACACGTATCTCCTCTCCAGGAATTTCGTTATTATAAGTCCAAGCTTCAAATCGTGTACCTTTTATTTCCCAAACAGTTGATTGAGCAATAATATCAAATGTAACAACCTCCTCTTCATTTGGAGTTTCCTTTGGTATATCTAATATATTTATAGATGTTGAATTGTCATTTGAAGTTGTTTGTTGACACCCAACTAATATGAAAGAAATTCCCCCAATTATAAGTGTCAATAACCGAAACTTCCCCAAACCTTTCACCCCTTTGGTTAAGTTCATTATCTACTAATCTTCCATTGATTTTCCACAATACTCAGTTGTCAACTTAAACTTGTTAAGCTCAACTACTTAAAAAAGATAGAAGCAGTTTCTGTTATTTACTTCTTATTTTTGCTTTTAAATGGTCATATTCTTTTTCAGAAATTTCACCCTTTGCAAACCTTTCATTTAAAATATTTATCGGATGTTGGTATGAATGGTTATTGCCATTCAGATATTTTTTCAAAAGATAAAACCCCAAGAAAAGTAAGCCTCCCCAAAAAATAAACATCCCTAGCATCATCATACTTCCTCCTTGAAAACCAGAGCAGCTATCGAGCCATCCCATCATGATCAGTTCACTCCATTCGTTTGCTCTTATATTAGCAAGAATTTTTGCAGATTTATTGAACTTCATTCATAACTTTCATTTTCTTATGTTCAATACGTTTATGTTGCTAATAGTGAAGGACTAGTAGCAACAAAGTTTATGCAACCAGCTTATGTTATTTATCGTTACTATCTTCGAAATTAATAGAGAAATTTTGCAGATTCTTAAAGCATTTTGTTAATTTCAAATATGTAATACTCAACATTTCTTAAATATAGAAAAGACCCAACTAATATGTCGAGTCTCTTCTATAGCTGTTATTTAATAGTTCCAGCATCTATCGTCTGCTTCCAATTTTCCCCACCGTCTTCAGTCACATACACAGAGTTGTTAAATGTTGTTCCTGACATTAAGTTATTATTATCCGCATTTATAGATATATTATTGACTGCATCCTCTCCCAAGTCTAGACCAATGTAATCCCAAGTCTCGCCATTGTCGTTACTTTTCATAATACCTGCTTCATTTTGTGTAATTGAGTAGCTCACTAAGTCCTTGCTTTCATTTGGCATAACTGTAATTGCAGTAATTAAGCGGTTTCCATCTAATAACTCCCATGTCTTTCCACTATCTTCAGAACGCATGACACCATTTTGTGTTCCAGCCAATAGTACACTATCATTATTCGGCAGTGAGATTAATGTGTAAATTTTATGAAGGTCATCTGGTAAGCCAACTGGCTCAATTTTATCCCAATTTTCGCCACCATCAATTGATTTAAAAATACCTGCCCCATATTTGCCACTACCCATTTGATTCAAACCATATATAATATCAGTATTTGAATAATTTGCATCTAAAATGTGAAAATCAATCTTGCCTTGTAACGATACTTCTTCCCATGTAATTCCATTATCAGTACTTTTTAAAAGTCCTAGAGGATCTGGAAGGTTTGATGACTTCCCTGGATGACCGCTTGTTATCATTTCACCATTCGATAGTGCATGATAACCCATAAAATCATTATCATGAGAGCTAACAGCATACCATGATTCTCCTTTATCACTAGTGGAAATCATTCCTTCATGTGTAGCAACAAAGATCGTATCATCCTGATATGATAACCCGTGCATATGTTCAATTTTTTTGCCACCTTCTATTTTTGAAGGTTCTGTAGTTTGTTCATTGGAATTACAGCCAACAAGTACTACTCCTACTAATAAAATTGGAGCAATTGTCTTTAACATTTTCATATATATTAGTCTCCTTCTAGAAAAAAATTTAATGCACTCGGTGATCCATTGGCAATGCAAACAGATAAATATTGACTACTGTAAATACTATCATTAACACATAAAAAGGTAGCTTCTTCTGAATACCATTATAGTTCCCGATACGATATACGGCATAAATCGAGCCAAGCAATCCTAAAACAATAATTGCAAACTGTAATATTTGTACTGTTAAACTTGAACTAATAGCTAAATCACCACTCGCTTTAATACCAAACAACTGGAGCGTATTGTACCAAATTGCTTTCCCCTCGGTCAAAATATGAAATAAATTATGTGCAATATGCCCTGCCAAATCCAGTGGAATAATTGCATAACCAAAAATTACAAAATACTCTTTAATTGTTTGCATGTCCTTTTTAATAGATGATATAAAAGAAGCAAACCACAAAAGGAATAATGGAATAACCATTGATATTATAAATGCAACTGTAAAATTAATTGCATAGCTCGTTGTTCTCGTTAATTGACTTATGTATTGTAGAATATCTTCCCATACAGACAACATCGTTATATTTTGAACAAATACGATTCCCATAATGATAGCTGCTAATGCGGTATGCTCTAACCTTGGCTTTTTTATACCCCATAACTCACTAGTAGGTTTACGAATTGAAACTTGAATCGAATCATTAGGACAAGCTTTAATGCAATTCGCACATAAGTTACAATCCGCACTTGTATCCATTGTTCTTGGAAATTGAAACATAGGACAACCTTCAACTTTGCTGTTACCCCGATAACATGATTGAGTTTTACAGCTTTTACAAATTTCTTCTGTCCCTTTTAATTCAACAATACCAGCTCTAGAATAATTACCTGCAAGACCACCTAGAAAGCATAGTGTCTTACAAAAAGTTCTTCTTTCGTAAACAACAGATGTGATGACGACCATTGTCAACAAGATTAATAATAAATACCCAGATCCTCTAGGTGAATCGACAATACCAAAAACGTGATCACTCCATGTAATTAAAATAAAAAATATGTCAATTAACCAAATACCATACTGTTTTAGAAATTTTGGAACGGGGAATTCACTACCAAAGTATTTTCGAACAATGTCACTTATTTTACCGAATGGACAAACTGCACACCAAAACCTTCCAAACAAGATAAATAAAAGCGGAATAATAGGCCACCAAAGAACCCATGTCATCGTCGTTCCAAAATTCTTATGACCATTTGTTGTACCAGCAACTAACTGAAATACAATGACTGAAAACACAACAATAGCTGTCCATTGAAAAATCCCAGGATACCATTTACTTTTAAGAAAACTGCTTATAATGGGATGAGACAACAAGTTCTTCATTTGTATTCTTTGAATATATGCTTCTTCCGTTTTTCTCTTATGTAATTTTAAAGTGAGACCTAACACTAAAAGCAAGAAGATAATTGTCCCAAATATTCCTAATACAACATAATTTGGAGAATCTACATTTACAATCTCTTCACCGTGAGCATGACCATCGGATTGTTCAAAGAGTTGATTTTTTTGTTCTATTAAAGTACTTTCTCCTCTAAAGCCGTTAATAACTGATGCAATGTCTTCATCATTTCCCGCATCTCCTCCATCTGCATATACGACTATCCCTATACTTAGTAACACTACGAGTAGGCTAAATGCTGATACTTTCTTTAACATCCCTAACTCCTCTATGAAGATATTTTTATTACATTCTAAAAATATCGAGGGAATATGCAGATTTAAAGGATTTTTTTTGAAGAAATAATGTATTTTTTGTTAAAACTTAGTTTGATGAATGATGTAATAAACCTATGTACACCAAAGTCCAAGTCTATTGCCCTAAACAAAAGGTATTAGTTTGATTGATTTTAAACTTTCATTAATACAAATTTTAAATTTAGTGCTTTCATTAATATTCGTAAATTTCCGTATTTCTTTTGGTATATATATTGAACCTCTGGAACCAATCACTACTTGATTTTCTAAGCTTCCATTTCTTCTATTGCTCGTTATTTCTATACACATATCACTATAGTAAACATCCACTACGTTCCCAGGTTCCATATTACAATAATCTCTAAGTTTCTTTGGTATTGTCACAGCATACCCTTTAGTAATAAATATTATTTTATTTTCTTTTTTACGCATATTACTCAACACTGAACTCATCCATTTTATGTAGTTTACACTGAACCACCTTTTTCAATTTTCACACCCCAATAATTAATAAAAGGTTATTCTTGTAGCAACCCTTTTAGTTAGTTCAACAGAGTTATTATAAAATGAAATTTTAAAGTTTTTATGGAGATTTTGGATTCAAATAAAATAGTTGTTAAGTCTCAACAACATTTGGAATGTGAAATACAAGTACCTAAAAAAGAAAATTTTATAAATGGATCTTACACATGAAAAGGCTCTTTTCGTAAACTATGCTGTTATTTATACTAATCTTGAATAATATGATAAGTTTTATGAGAACTCAAAAAATGTAAAAGTAGAAAAGGTGCCCCAAAGGCTAGATGTATAAGTGCTTAAAACGTAGAACGAAAAGCAACAATCCTTGCAAAAACAACCTATGTAACCAAAAGAAAACCTTTTTCGAATTAGTTTTAACAATCTATACTCAACCGACTATCCAAAAATCAATATTATTCATTCACAACAAAAAAACCAGCCAACATACTTAATTATTATAGGACTCATCTACGAATCCTATAATCTTTCAAGTGGCTCGTCATTTTTCATACAATAGTTTTAGAAACAAGGTTCACCCAAACAAGATCATTTTAATATTACATCGTTAATGATGAACAACGATAACGTAATGGAGATATGTATTTGTTCTAATCTAATGGAGACTGTTTGCTAACTATGAGTGTTAGCGATAAGTAACGGATACATATACAACAATAGTTATTTATGTATCCGTTACTCTTTGTTTTCTTTGTGTTTTTTGGCATCCTTCAAATAGACACTTTCCCCATTGATACGTCATGGCTTTAACTTTTATTCTTAATCTACAAGATGGTTAGCAAGAGTTTCCCTTTTGGCAGATGTTCAATACTTAAGTAGCCATTCAGCACTAGAGATTTTATAACAACTGGAACATTGATGTCTGAAAAATGTTCTACTAATTCTCGTCTATTGAATTCAACTGCTGCTTTGCCTTCATTTTTAAAAATAACTTTTAGTTCATCAAGTATAATTTGTTCCTCTTTCGTTAACAATGCTTTCACTCCTTTTTTGGTTTCATGACAGGATAATAGCTAAACTGTAAAATGGTTCTTGTATAACGGACTAACCACTTACGAGATCCTCCATGATGAGGTATTATTAAAGGATTGTGACATTATCTTAAGGCATTTCAAGTGAATACATAACAATTTTTTTGTTTGTTGGTTTTTCGCACAGATTATTGATTTTATATTAGGCTTCTTTTAAGTTCACCGCATCTTTATATTTAATTTTTTTGGAGTTCGGATAAAACCACATGTTACTGTTCATGATTAATAAAAATGTAATCAAGACTTCGCAATGAGCCTATTTATAAAATATATTGATTTTCAAATAATTTAGAACATCCACGATTAACAATGACTATTTAATTTAGTGAAAGTTTACTAGAAACAAAGATATGTAACTATTTCGTACCTATACTATAGTTGAAACTTACTTTCTATTGTCTTATCTGATTTTATATGACGATATTTGAAGAATCTGAGATATTACTTCTATTCAATAACTGTTTTTTTATCTATAATGACTCATACCAATCCTTTAATTGATGATTATTTATTATACTTTCTACGCTTAGTATTTGCGGCTTAAAACCACCTAATTCTACTATATCTATTCCTCCGTCACTGTTTCTCACCAAAAAGAAATCCTCAAATGGGGTGCCTACTATCTCAATTGCTGTTTGACTATATGAATCAACATAAAACATTTCAATCGTCTTTCTATCGCTTATACTGACTCGTTTTGTTTTACTATTTGCTTGTACATTTTATAGTGAGCCAGATATATCAAGTTTTTTGAGTGTCGAACCACCCATATTTTCGTAGATCTTGAATACCACATTCATTACCTCAGCAAGACCAAATAACAAAAAACTATTTATAACACAGGCAATTAAAAAAGCCCCTCCAAAAGATAATAGTTGTGTATCATTTGCCAACCAAGCACCTATAATTATCCCTATACAAATAGTAAATACGCCTAAAAATCGTAAAACACCTGTCACTTTATTTTTAATTATTATCCTCCAATACAACTATTTAACAATTATTTTATCAATATTTCGATTTTTTCGATATATATTGTTTATTACGCTCAATACAACCCTCACTTTTTAATAACGGTGTTTATTCTTTGTCAATCGAGGGTGCTAAATGAAGAAATGATACGTTTTCGAAAGAGTGAAAAATATCTCTCACCAAGCATTAGGTCATGGAATGTTAAACAGCTTATTCACAATGATTCTAGAATGATAACTTTATAACTAACATATAGTGAAGATGAATTAAAGTATATGAGAGTACCTTTTACCCTGATCACAATATATGGAGGTTATGCTTAGTGGATCACGAGTTGACAACAAGTTCAGACCGCAAAAATGCCCAAAAAGATAAGCCAAACTTTCTTATTTTAATGGTTGACCAAGAAAGATTTCCATCAATTTATGAAAATGAAGAACTCAAATTATGGAGAAAAGAAAATATTATTGCGCAAGAGCTTTTACGTGAGAATGGATTTGAGTTTAACAATCATTATGCTGGGAGTACAGCTTGCTCACCAAGTCGTGCGACATTGTATACTGGACAATACCCTTCCCTACATGGGGTAACTCAAACGAGCGGTGTAGCGAAAACTGCGTTTGACCCAGATTTATTCTGGTTAGACCCAAATAGCGTTCCAACGATGGGTGACTATTTTCGAGCTGCTGGGTACCGCACTTTTTGGAAAGGGAAGTGGCATGCTTCTGATGAAGATATTCTCATTCCTGGTACGAAAGATGCTTACCCAAGCTATACATTGACAGGAATACCTGATGAAGAGAAGGTTCGAAAATATTTGAACGCTGATCAATTGGATAAGTTTGGGTTCTCGGGCTGGGTGGGTCCTGAGCCTCATGGTTCAGCTCCTCGAAATTCAGGATGTTCAGCAGCCATAGGCGTCAGTGGACGAGATATTGTCTATTCTGCAGAAGTTGTTGCATTGATTCAGTCTCTCGAATTACAAGAAGAAAATGATGCACCATGGTTGATAATGAGCTCATTTGTAAATCCACATGATATCGCATTATTCGGAATCGTTACAGAATTAAGTGCACTGTATAATTTTAAAGTAGACCCTTCTGTTCCGTTCATTCCTCCTGCTCCAACTGCAAAGGAATCATTATATACAAAACCCATTGCACAAGAGAGCTATCGAGTTACTTATCAGAAAGCATTGCAGCCTCTAAGAGACACACTCTTTTATCGCCAGTTGTATTATTCTTTACAAAAAGAAGCCGATCAAGAAATGTTGAAAGTATTTCAAGCACTTCAAAAAACTAATTTTTATGAAAATACAATTGTCATTTTCTTATCTGACCATGGAGAATTACTAGGTGCACACGGTGGATTATTTCAAAAGTGGTATAACACCTACGAAGAATCTATTCATGTCCCTATGATTATTCACAGTCCTAAGCTGTTCTCTGGTCGACAAAGTACAGATCGGATAACGAGTCACGTTGATGTTCTACCAACTATGCTAGGCTTAGCTGGTATTAATCCAATGGAAATCCAAGAGAAGCTGAGGCCAGATCATACTGAAGTACATCCTCTAGTTGGTCGTGACCTTACCCCCCTGTTAAAAGGAAGAAAGGATTTTTACCGTGACGATGAACCGATTTATTTTATGAGTGATGATGATGTGACAAAGGGATTGAATCAAGTCACATTATCAGGAGAACCGTATGAATCAGTCGTCCAGCCGAATCATATTGAAGCGATTATTACGATGTTACCTACTGGTATGGATAAAAAAAGAGAGAGATGGAAGCTTAGTCGTTATTATGATAATCCACAATTTTGGAGTGATCCTGGGTGTGAGGATAACACAACTGTCCAGAGCTCTGCGATTAATACAACTTCGAATGAGCAATGCTACCTTTGCTTAACGAAAACAAAGTATAATCCAGTTCCTGATCAATTTGAACTATACAACCTTACTAATGATCCGTTAGAAGAAAAAAACCTAGCTAACCCTGCCTTCGAAACTCCAGAATCAATTATAGTCCAGAACCTTCTTATTTCAGCTCTTGAAGAGCAATGTAGCCAAAAGAGAATATCACCATCAAGTGGAGTTGTACCTGGTATGCCATCTTGTAATTGCAAAAGCTCTTCATAGTTTGCAATGTGTGCATAATAGATTGTATACGTGAACTACTTTGCGAAGTAGGTTTGCATTGTAGTTTCTTTTTTGATTTGTATTCAATACTACATTCTCAGTATCAAATTAAATCTAAAGGTTGTTTTTCTTGCTCAGAAATAAACACCTGGCATTTGTTCTTCCTTCATGTGAATGACACTTCCAAAAAATCAAACAACACTTTTTTACGAATGAATGCTAATAAATTATATAGCTAAGATAGTGAATTGTAGTGTTGAATATCCAACAGATGACTTAGAAAGTTAATCTATTAGACGTATTTATAAATTTGCTGAATATCCATCCGATAGATTAAATGTTTGAAGTTTCCTGACTTCTCATTATTTATAGATGCATCTAATCATGTACTGGGTAAAATTTTTCTTGTGTTATTTTTTCCCTTCCCTACCCATAAAAACATCTATCTATATGTATTACCTCCATGGAAATATGTAGGTTTAACATAATTAAATGATGTTTATTTAATCTTTATTGCCATTCTAATTCGTACTTTTGTTACCCTAATCGAAGCTCTACTTTTTCAGCTTTCATGATGCCATTATCATATTCGTATGTAATGACAATGTTACCATAATAATGATTTGGTTTTTCTTCTACCAATAATATAGCCTTAAGTGTATTGTCTTCTATCGTAAATTTGACAAAATGGTCCATTGATAGTTGGGGTAACTCTTCTTTAGAATCTAGCTTATTATTTGGGATGAATGTACTTTTACCATCTACTACTAAAACTACTCCTCTCTTCGTTCTCTTCATATTAACTTTTTGAGCTGCGATGGTTCGTGGATTCTCTATATAAATTTCTTTTACGACATCTGTTTTGTCAACTAATGTTCTTTCTAAAACATGTGCTTCATTTATATAAACACCTTTGTCTCGGTCTGTGGTGAGGACAACAATAATCTCCTCCTGACCGGTATTTGTTACATCAATAGAGTACAATTTTGGTTGAAAATCATGATCTGTGACATTCATCCAATGCACAAATTCTTTGTTTCGTTTTCCTACCGTAAGTTGAAAATATTTAAACCACTCGTCTTCTTTAATCGCTTGCAATGTAACATTAGCTTCAGGTAAATTAGCTACTTTTATTCTATCTTGAACATAACTATTGCTTGAAAATTTGATCATTTTTCCACTCGACATATTATAAGCAAATACAGGGGATTCCATTTGACATAACAGAAGTACAAATACTAGCATGCTACATAAAATACGAACCCATTTCATTGTTACGCACCTCACAATTAAAATTATTTATCCTACAAGGAACTAACACGTATACACCTAAACTTAATGACAAGTTCAACATTCCACATTTTTACATTTTTTACCTTAAATTCTTTTAATGTTCTAATCGAAGTCAATTTGCTACAAAGTTTATACAAAACTCTCCCCTCTTGTACTATTACGATTATTTCAAACAATCATCTCCTCAACTAATGATGGTAAACATCTTTTACTAATTGCTGTTTTCGTATAGAATGTAGTGTTTCGTACTAAAAAAATAAACACGTATTTAACTAGTTTTCGGGAATCTTTCTTCTATAAAACGATAACTGTTGAATGAAGCAACATCTTTATCTTCTATTTTAGGAACTGTAGCAACAACGTTTATAAAAAGAGGCTTTCTGATTGACTGATTTTACTTAATAACTGTAATAGAAGTAGATCGTGTGAAAATGCATGTACAGTTTCTTTCATTTCTTACTCACACATATCTATTCTCAGTATTTAAATGATTTTTTTATAGTATTGTTTTCCTGTCACGTCAATATGTACAAGCATACATGAATATATAGTAAGAAGGTTGTTTTAAAAAGCTGATCAACCCTTTTACCAGGCTAACCACTTTATAAGGAGTGATTATTTTGTTTTCAAACGAAGAAATTCGTGAAGAAATTACAACTATGGTTCATGACCTCCATGAAATACAATATACAGATGGGACTTGGCGATTTTGCTTTGAAGGTCCTCCATTAACGGATTGTTATACTATTATTTTGTTACATTGCCTTGGTATAGTTGATGAATCATTAACATCAAAACTTGCAAATCGATTATTGAGTATACAAAGTGAAAATGGTACTTGGAAACTGTATGAAGATGAGCAAGATGGAAATTTATCGGCGACCATTCAATGTTACTTCGCCTTATTATGCTCAAAAGCTGTGAAAAAAAGTGATGCAAATATGAAGAAAGCAGAACGATACATTAAATCACAAGGTGGGTTGACTAAGGCTCATTTTACTACTAAGTTTATTCTCTCTGTATGTGGCCAATATCCTTGGCCTACAGCATTTTATATTCCTATGTCAATATTAATGCTTCCAAAATTATCGCCACTTAGCATTTATTCAATTAGTAATTATGCCCGTATTCATTTTATTCCTATGGCTATTTGTGGAAACAAACGCCTTTCACTTCGCTCTAATCATACACCAGATATAAGTCATCTATTCACCACACCTCCTTCTTTATTCACACAAAGCTGGATTAGAGAAAGTAGACTATCACATGAGTTCTTAACACAGCTTAAAAAACTTGCTAGCTATCCGCTACATATCCATGAACAAGGATTAAAAAAAGCTGAAAAGTTTTTACTAGACAGAATTGAAAGTAATGGAACTTTGTATAGTTATGCTGCCTCAACTGTCGTCATGGTTTTTGCACTATTAGCATTGGGATACACGAAAGATTCACCGGTTATCCAAAAAGCAATTAAAGGGTTGAAATCTCTCAGTTGCCAAGTTGACAACCAAGTTCATATTCAAAACTCACCCTCAACTGTATGGGATACAGCCTTATTAAGTTATGCGCTCCAAAAAGCAGGAGTTAGTGCAGATGTTTCAATGATACAACGTGCTAATGAATACCTACTGTCCCGTCAGCATAAAAAATATGGAGACTGGGCAGTACACAATCCCAATGCAGAACCAGGTGGATGGGGTTTCTCAGATATAAACACCATTATTCCAGATATTGATGATACAACCGTAGCACTAAGAGCTATCACATCTACTGCTCAAACACAACACCATTTTCAAGTCGCATTATTGAAAGGGCAGAAGTGGCTTCTGTCTATGCAAAATAATGATGGTGGCTGGCCATCATTTGAAAAAAACGTTGACCAAAAATGGTTAGCTACGGTACCAATCGAAAACGCTAATTTTACATTGCGTGACTCATCAACAGCTGATTTAACAGGACGTACACTTGAATATCTGGGAAACTTTGCTGGCTATGACAAAGAACAGCCACAAGTAAAAGAAGCAGTGAATTGGTTAATTAACAACCAAGAAGAGAATGGCTCTTGGTATGGAAAATGGGGTATTTGTTACATTTATGGAACATGGGCTGCTATTACAGGTTTGAGGGCAGTTGGTATCCAAGCAAATCATCCTTGTATACGTAAGGCAATTCGTTGGCTTAAAAATATTCAAAATAATGATGGTGGATGGGGAGAGTCTTGTCGTAGTGCTGAAGTCGAACGTTTTGTACCTTTGCAATTTAGTACACCTTCTCAAACTGCATGGGCTTTAGATGCATTGCTCACTTCTGATTCAAAAATGGAAAGGTCGATTCAAACTGGAATACAATTTTTAATTACAAATAACTATTCTTCTACGCAACTCACCTACCCTACAGGCACCGGATTACCCGGTCAATTTCACACACAATACCATAGCTACAATACAATTTTTCCACTAATAGCACTGTCAAATTATATATTGACAGAAAATTGACAATAATAAAGTAACAAAGAATATATTTTCTGGATTTTTTCTCCTATATAAAAAGAAGCTTTTTGAGATTTTATCTAAAACAGTTAATTAATCTATAAGGGGTTGTTACATCTTGTATCGATTATTTTTAAGATGTTTAGAGCTAAAGCAACCGATAGAAGTCATATACATGTCTAAATCTGGTCAAATAACACAAAGGATTTTACGGGTTGAACAAGTAACACCGAGTTATGTGAAAGCGTATTGTATGTTACGTCATGAACAACGAACATTTAATTTAGCAAATATTTTATCGGCAATCCCAGTTTCACAATGAAAATAAGGCTCGTTTCGTAGTAGGTGAACATCATTAATTTATATATATAACTTTTATCTTTTAAATTAGAGGCTGCTTTCGCATCAATTGTTGCTTTTCGTAATATGCTGTTATCTTATAGAAATTTGTTTTCTCTACTAAAAAATATTCACGTATACAACTAGGTTTCGGGGCATTTTTCCTTCTATAAAATTATAACTAGAACTGCTAAGTAACCTTCTATTTTAAGAACCATAACACGAAAGTTTACGAAGAAAGCCAAAATAGAAGAGTTGTATAAGTGTGCAACACAACTAAACAATGTGAAAGCACCGTAAAATTTGTAATTAATACAAAATAACTATTCCAATCACCGTGTTTTTTTGTTATTCTAAAAAGAAACACTTTTTTATTTAACTACAATAGAATGGAGGAGAGCACCTATGAGAGAAGTGACCTTAACAGACCTATTTTTACACCCGATTGCACAAAAATACCTCAATCGTTCTGGAGTCGCTCATGCAATTTCCACCTCCTACCATGCCTTTCATTTAGCAATACAGTATAAAGTTGATGTAGATTTAGCTACAAAAGCAGCACTCTTACATGATATCGGCCATTATGAGTGGTATCAAGACGGCAAATGGGACTTTGAGCAATATCGTCAAAATGATATACATGCGATCAAAGGAGCCGAACGTGCACATAAACTATTAATCCGATTAGGAGAAAAACCTACGAATGCGAAGCAAATTGCATTAGCAGTATTGCTGCACACAGATTCTTACCTTCCTGAAGGCAAGCTAAATACAGATGACTTACAACAGGTTGTAAAATTAGCTGATGAGGCTGACGAAGAACCAAATGGTGAACACCACTATCGAACAATTGAGAAAAAGCTGGCGCTAATGAAAATCAAAAACTTAGATTCACTCATTGATCGCTATTTACAAAATACTACCAGCTTTAAAGAAGCCAATTAATGACAGCAACTACTTCAATTACACACCGTCATACACATGTCATTTAAGTGGGCATAGCGATGGTGTTCCTTTCCGCTTGCCTTTTTACTTCCTTTAACTTTATTCTATCATTTATGATCTCTCACACCCTCCTATCATTTTAATAACAGCATTATACCGTTGTTTATGGTACAATTTGATGATATTAACGTACTATGACAGCTGTAGGAGGTTTATCACATGAACGGTATGAAAGGTAAAATTAAAGAAGTGACTTTAATGAGTGAAGCCCTTAATGAAGAAGTACAAATTCTCATATATGAACCTGTGAATTTTTCACCACTGTATAAGTATCACGTATTAATCGCACAGGATGGCCAGGATTACTTAAATCTAGGAAAAATCGCCAGAGTGGCAGATCATCTACTCTCTAAAAAACAAATAGATAACACGATTATAGTAGCTATACCTTATAAGGATGTGAAGGACCGAAAAGAAAAGTATCATCCAAATGGAGAAAAACATCAGCAATATATACGCTTTCTAGCAAATGAGTTAACACCATATATCGATAAAGAATATCCAACATTCAATATGGGTATGGGGCGTATACTTTTAGGTGATTCATTAGGTGGAACTGTATCGTTGTTAGCTGCACTAACATATCCACATACATTTGGAAAAATCATTATGCAATCCCCATATGTGAACAACCATGTAATTGATAAGGTAAAAGATTTCAAACTTCCTCATCAATTAGAGCTTTATCACGTAATTGGAAAACAAGAAACAGAAGTAAAGACAACCGATGGACAAATAAAGGATTTTATAAAACCGAACAGAGAATTACATGACGTAATGAAGAAGAAATCCTATCCGGTTTTTTATAATGAATTTGATGGGGACCATACGTGGACTTATTGGCAACCTGATCTTAGTCGCGCGCTTAAAATGATGCTGTCTATGACAAGATAATTCTTTAAATAGCTAATATATAATTTTCACTTATTTTGCTATAATAGAAATTATTATATTCAAACATTTTAATAGCATGTAGTCAAAGAGGTAGATGCATTTATTCTAATTGGTTGTTTCGGAGCCTGCCGATGTACAAACATATGTGTAAAAGATGAGTATAATTAAAGAAAAACACTTTAAGAAAAGGAGCTGAAATCATGAAATACGGAATTGTATTATTCCCTTCAAAACAACTTCAGGATAAAGCGAACTCATACCGAAAGAGATATGACCCTAATTATTCACTTATTCCGCCACACATTACGCTCAAAGCGTCATTTGAATCAGACGATAACGATATGAAAGAGATGGTTGAACAATTAAAGGATATAACTGAAAAAGTTCAGCCGTTTAATCTACACGTGTATAAATTTAGCTCGTTTTCACCTGTCAATAACGTCATTTATTTAAAGGTTAACCCTACACCTGAATTATTAAATTTACATGAAATGCTTCATTCTGGCTTATTTGCAGACGAACCTGAATATGCATTTGTACCTCATATTACGATAGGACAAAAACTATCGAATGATGAACATTCTGACGTTTTTGGTAGATTAAAAATGACAAATGTAAATTTTGAAGAAAAAATTGACCGTTTCCATTTATTATATCAATTAGACAATGGACAATGGACTGTTTATGAAACATTTCAGTTTGGAAAGGATTGTTAACTGTTTGAAAGTAAAAATAGCTACTACTAACGATGAATATAACGATGCATTATTGGTCCGCAGACAGGTCTTTATCGAAGAACAACAAGTTTCTGAAGAAGAAGAAATAGACAACTTAGAAAATGAAGCAACACACTTTGTTTTGTATGATCATAATCAGCCAATTGGTGCCGGTCGCATTCGCCAACTTGAAAACACGGGTAAAGTAGAGCGTATTTGTGTTCTTTCAACTAGCCGAAAAAAAGGTAGTGGGAAAATGATTATGGACAAAATTGAACAATATGCTATTGATCAAGGAATTGATAAATTAAAGTTAAACTCTCAAACCCACGCAGAACAATTTTATAAAAAACTTGGGTATGAAACAGTCTCTGAAGTTTTTATGGATGCAGGAATTCCTCACGTTACAATGGTCAAACAATTAACATAACGTCTATAAAATACAGTGTACATTACGCTAATAACGAAAAATAGTTATTAGCGCTTTTTTATTTATCGTCATCAAAAATAGCGATATTTTCATTGACATTCATTTATGTCTTTGTGTTTGGTTTTACCTATGTTACTGATGTTTTATTACTAACCAAACTATATAACGTTCCTTCTGATCCAACTTTCGTTAATGCTTCAAAAAAAGAAATTCTCCCTTTTGGATATTTTTTTACCAATGATTTTATAGATATGTTAATAAATTAATATTATTTCTCAATATTAATAAAGCCATTGAAAAAAGCTATTTGATTTATTACAGAAAAACTCGAATTGTTGAATAACATTTTATAACAAATCATGTATATTACAGCGATAATTTCATAACAAACTGTTCCCCAATTGGACCGCTTTTTCTCCTACCTGTGTCTTCAAATCCTACAGTTGCATAAAGCTGTTGAGCAGGAACATTTTTATGATTGACAGCCAAAACAATTTCATTACAATTAGGAAATTCAGCTTTAACAAAATCGCTTAAGACGATCATACCTTGTTTGGCATAACCTTTTCCTTGATGCACATGATCAACAGATAATGCGGTTAACAACATAGCTTTCGGGTTAACTGAATACTCCTTTACTCGTTCAGTCGAATGTAATAAAAAGAAACCTACAGGTACATTATTATTAACAATCATAATTCTATGTTGTCCTTCTGTCACCTCCAAAACCTTACTAGGCAATGCAGTAAACTTCACTTGTTCTTCGGGGAGTTTAAAAGAAGATAAGTTTTCCAAATATTCATCCGAAAAATGTTTTAACTCAATGCAATCAATTTTATCCATAGTCTTTTTGTGCTCCTTATTTTCTTTATATTTTATCACAAGTATAACAACAAGAACATATATTCGTTTTGTTATTGTATTATTACTACAAGTTTTGTTTAGCAATTCTAGACGATGAGGATATAATTAGGCTACTCTTTCCTACCCAAATGACTCTACTTCAATATATCGACGACAATCACCCCTAATTCAATTTTCTTGGACTAATTATAGTAAATTAGCAACAAATTTAATAAAGACTATTTTCTAGTTGATTTTCGTACATAAATATAAACACCTAAACATTTTGAACCAGATAAAGTCTTTATGTCCCTGTTCATTTTTACATAATTTACTTAAGAAAAGTGCCTTACTATTCGGCCACTACAAAATAAAGCCCTTGAAAAGATAATAAAAAATTCCTGTCTGTACATCATAATAATGAACTTATAGGAATAGCTAAAGCGACGTTCTTAATAATCATTCGTACATAACCTTGTCATTTTGTAACGCTGTATCGTACTTAAGAAATAACAATTTTTCTTTTTTATAAAGCTGTTTTCGCATTAATTGTTGTTTTTCGTACTTAATCATTAACATATCTACAAAAAATAATGTCAACTGGCTAACAAATAATTTTTTGTTGCTCTAATATTTTCACGTTAGTAACAAAATTTATAAAAAAACCATTTACACTAATAGCAATTGCATAAAACCTAGTTAACTAAAAGCAGCATATTTTTTGATTCATTTATAAAGGTGTGCATAACATGGATTATTATCATATTACAATCGAGATTTTTTTTGGCTTTATTGCGTTATTTTTGGTCACAAAAATGTTAGGGAAATCACAAATCACACAAATTACTACTTTTGATTTCATATCTGCACTTGTACTCGGTGAATTAGTCGGAAACGCTTTATTCGATGAAAATACAGGGTTAGGGCAAATAATTTATTCGGTTGCAATTTGGGGATTATTAATTTACACGATGGAGATGATAACTCAAAAATGGAAGAGAACGAGAGCTTTTCTTGAAGGTAAACCATCAATTGTTATTAACAAGGGACAAATTAATTATAATGAATTAAAGAAAAACAAACTTGATATTAATCAATTACAACACCTTCTACGAACAAAGGATGCATTCTCTATTCGGGAAGTTGAATACGCATTACTTGAAACAGATGGAACTGTTAACGTTCTTAAAAAATCCAAATATGCTGCTCCAACACGTGATGATATGAATTTATCTAAAGAAAATGTTGTACTATCAAATACTCTAATTAGTGATGGGGAAGTACTATGGGAAAATTTAGAGGAAGTTGGCTTCGATACAAATTGGCTTCAAGGGCAAATTCAAGTTCACGGTGCAACAAAGTTTTCAGAAATACTATACGCAGAGTGGAGAGAAGGAGAGGGATTACACGTCCAGAAGTATTAATGCCTCTCCTTTCTATTAGGCTTTTTAAAACAAGTACTTTCTGTTCACTTTTGACTATCTATACTCAACTGACTTTCCGCTTCATTTACACCGTTTTTCGACTTCAAAACAGCTAAAAACATCAACATCAAACTTACTACTCCACTCCAACCTAATATACCTAAGCCATGATCAAATGATTTCTTTCCAAAAAAGAGTATATCTTTGAAGGACTCGACGATAAATCGGAAAGGTACCCATGAGTACAACCAATTTATAGTCACTACTGGTAGAAGTTCAGGCGCCACTGACAGAATAGGTAAGGAAAAAAAGAACAAGAGAATAAGAATTGGAACTGTCATATAGCCAACCCAATATAATAGTGCGTTTTGAATCAAGAAAAAGCAAAGTCCTATGGATAGGAGTAATATGAACATCTCTCCACGATTTGGAATATTTACGCCTAATAATATACAATTGATAAGGTAGTTGGGGTTTGAGTTAATTTCTGACTAAAAAGGAGACCTGTCAATCATTCACACAATTTCCCATCATCATCACATATTTTTCTCATCTTTTTAATGTATCTTATTTGTTATGAACGGTATTTAAGACACACCTCTCTCTTAGAGTCCAACAGTTATTGGACTTTTTTTGTAGTCAAAAGATCGTTTTTTACTTGTTGCTGTTTTTCTAAGGTTGTTTTCGCATTGATTGTTACTTTTCGTATTAGAAATAAAACGTATAAACTCGTGGCGTTATTTCTCATTTATAACAAAGTTAATTGTATAAATTTCAAAAAGAGCCTAGTAAAAAAAGCAACTCAAATTTATCACATCATAAAAAAATATTAGCTGCATTAATACATAGCAGCTAATAACAAATAGATTGGAAATTTCAACAAAAAACAAATGACGAAGCACATATTAGCATTCTGGATGTATTAAACTAATACAAACATTCGCTAGCTTTTCCAGTTAAATGATAGCGCAAAGTCTTTTATAGATAACTCTACTAGGTCATCCTTTACTAGCTTAGTAGCGTACGCTGTTATCGCTGTACGATACAGCATCCACGATGATACGAATGGCAAAGAAACCTCCCAGGCCTCACATGCATCTCTAACTAATTCTTCATGACTAACACCGGCTTCTTTCCACTTGAAATAGTCACTCATCCAATCTAATATTTGATGGTGGTATACGATATTGCCTCTAATAGTCCGTTGATAAGCAGTTTCAAATTCGCCGTGTCCAGGTACTGCCCCGTAACAATCGATTGCCAAACACTTCTCTAATGTATTTATTGTATGTTGGCAATCTACAATATAAGGAATTTTATGTTTTTGAAGCTGCTCTAAACTAAAATAAGCATCACCACAATATAAAATTTCATTGATTTTAATACCCATTTGATTTTCACTATGCCCTGGAAATGAGATACATTCAAACATAAAAGCGCCTATTTCATGGTTACCTTCATTTAGTACTTGGTCAATTCTAATAGCTTCACCTTCCAAGAACTTATTTCTCATTTCTGGTAATGGATGGTTTCCTTGAAATAAATATATTGGCTCCAAAATAGGATACCGTAAAATCGCCTCCTCAAGTGGAGGAGCCATCGTAAATACATCTTTTGTTTTTTGTAAATACGCAGCACCTCCAAAGTGGTCGGCATGTGCATGTGTAATAAATAAGTGAGTAAGTGGTAACTGTTCTTTATCAAGCTCTTTAATTACTTTTTTTATTGTACTCTTATCGAGACCTGCGTCAATTAACAACCCTTGGTCACCCGCTTTAACATAACCAATATTGACTGCAGCATGAAAATAATAACAATCGTGTTGAATGTTGCATAACTTCATTTAGTAGTACGCCTCCAATACTTAGACTAATTCATTTATATATTTCCCTTTACCAGTAATTTCGTAATATAGTTTATCTTCATTTTCTTTCACTTCGTATTTTCTTTTTTGAAGTATCGAAATTGGAAATGATTGTTCTTGTAGCCGTGCATCTATTGTAGACTTATAAACTGGATTAAATTTCATCATATCTTGCTTGAACGGAATGGTGCGAAGTGCGTATAAACTGTATTGCTCATGATTAATAGGTGCAATTAAAGTCATAGCTATCACCTTCCTTTATATATAAACATTCGATAAGATGCAAGTTTTTTCCTGTAATAACTCATAATATTCCAAAACTTCTCACTTAAACACTAATCAATTGATTGTTGTTTTTCGCACTAAGAATATAAATACATATGCTTCAAATGTTCATGCATCTTTTCTGCTACAAAGCGTGCAAGAGTATAAAACTACTTCTCACGATTGTTTACAAATGTAACAAAGTTTTCTTCGAAAAGAGACACTAATTAAAGCATCCCACACCTGTTTACTACGAATGCTAAATCTATATAATTATGCTCCTAGTTTTACAAAGTTTTAGGTCCAAAACACTTAACTTAATATGTGGAAAATCATAGAAATAGTTTGTGCAAACCAGAAGTATCAACAAATTCTACAATTCAACTTTTCCTCCATTCATCATTTTGTTATGATAGAAAGGTTAAAAATATACAAGCCATTAGGAGGGTCCTTCATGGACTGTGCAATACATCATGATCGCCTTATTGAACTAGATTCTGAGCATAGAGAAAATCTCCAGCGCCTCTATGAAAACAGTCTTCGAGGAGAAATTACTTGTAAAGATTGCGGGGCAGAAGTCCGATTATATCTAGGTATGTCAAAACAACCACATTTTTATCACAAAACGACACCCTGTCAAAACACCATGGCGTTATCAGTTCAGCAATCAAAAGAAATCGAAGCTGATAACACTATTAATTATGTTGAACAAAATGGATTTCGAATACCAAAATCACGTACTATTTCATCAACCGTCTTGGAAAAGCAAATGATATGGCAGCCTGCAAAAACCGTAAAAACAACCCAAACATTTAAAAATGATACAACAAAAGAGTACGTTAAATACGCAACCAACATTCAGCTAGATTCATTACAATGGGATGCGGTAAAGCATACAGAAGGTCCACTTCTTATTCTTGCTGGTGCTGGGAGTGGAAAGACTCGTGTTTTAACTACAAGAACACTCTATATGATTAAAGATAAAAAAGTAGATCCAGCTAGTATGATACTCGTTACATTTACAACTAAAGCGGCAAAAGAAATGAAACAACGTCTACTTTCTTACGGGATATCATCATCAACGATCAGTCGCATGGTAATAGGAACTTTCCATAGTATTTTTTACAAAATACTTCTACACCACACCCCTGAGCAATGGCAAAGCGACAAACTTATTAAATGGGAATGGCAAAGAGAACAGCTTGTTAAACAAGCAGGAATGGAAATCAATTTAGATGAAAAGCAGTTTGCTTACGACGAAGCCCTTCAAAAAATTAGTTATTGGAAAAACACATTGTTGGAACCGATGGATATAAAACCGGCAGACGAATGGGAAGAAAAGCTAGCATTTTTATATTTACGCTACGAACAATTGAAACAAGAAAAATCTTTATTCGACTTTGACGATATGCTTGTTGGTTGCTTACGGTTTTTCAAAAATAATGATCAACTGCTAAAAAAGTATCAGCAACGCTTCCACTATTTTTTAATTGATGAATTTCAAGATATTAATAAAGTCCAGTACAAGATCATTCAATTGCTCTCAAATCATACGAAAAACCTTTGTGTAGTTGGTGATGATGATCAATCTATTTATGCCTTTCGAGGAAGTGATCCATCGTTTATTTTACATTTCTCTACAGATTATCCTAACTGTAAAACAGTTATCTTAGCAGAAAACTATCGTTCTACACATCATATAGTCCAAAGTGCAAATAAGGTTATATCAGAGAATAGTATTCGTCATCAAAAAAATATGCTATCTCAAATTAATAACCAACATGTTCCAACTGTTTTTTATCCTTATGATGAAGAAGAGGAAGCTACAATGATTGTCACTGATTTAAAAGAAAAAATCGCAAATGGTGCAGAGCCAAATGACTTTGCGATCTTTTATCGAACACACTCCGCTTCTAGAGCTTTATTTGAGAGGTTGACACAGTCTAGCTTACCTTTCACTATTGAACAGGATAGTGAATCTTTTTACCAAAGGAGAACTGTTAAAAGCTTAGTCGCACATTTACGCTTAAGTTTAGACCCAAATAATAGCAACGCTATTTGGGATATCTTAACAGCACAGTTTTTAAAGCAATCAATCTATCAAGATTTGAAAGCAATTACTATATTAGAAGATTGTTCATTTGTAGATGGCCTAGCATTTCTTCAAAATGTCCAACCTTTTCAAAAAAGAAAGTTACAAAAAATAGTACCTTTGTTTAAAACTTTAGCTAATCTACAACCAATCAAAGCTATAGAAAAAATCGAACAAGAGATGGGCTTTGCTGAATTTGTTAAAAAAAGAGGGAATGAAGGAAATGCCATTGAAAGAGGGTCAGATGATGTTCGCGACTTAAAGGTTGTTGCAAAGAAATTTGAAAATCTTACCCAATTCGTTGAGCACATTGATCACATGATTGCAATGAATAAAGAAATGAAGGAGCTTAGTAAGCGGTATAGCAACTCAATCACTTTATCAACAATCCATCGAGCGAAGGGGCTAGAGTATAAAAACGTATACGTGTTAGGAGCTGTGGACGGTAGCCTTCCACACGATTATGCATTAGAATCGTTTCGAAATGGAGATATTCGTATCCTTGAGGAAGAGCGACGCTTATTGTATGTTGCCATGACACGTGCGCAAGACTCTTTATACTTGTCTATACCTCATATGCGACGTGGTAAAAAAGCTAAGCGGTCACGTTTCTTAGCTTCAATAATAAAATAGTAAGCTTTTTGAACTCTTTTTGTACTTTTATATAATGACTACCGGTGAACAAGACTTTAGACGGTTTTCATGGTCTATATAAAATAACAAGCTACGAATCTTAGTACGAAAAATAATTACCAGTGTGAATACAACCAGACATATTGAGCAAATACCGATACTTCTTAGCAGCTTAATCGTCTACTGAACGCATTATAGCTATTTAATAAAGCATTTTTTTTCTTGACACTTAGGAGATAGTCTTTGGAGCTGTAAAATTTGATCGTCATCTTAGTGCTTATAATTTTGAAAACAATCAAGAAAGAGCTAGTGATGCAGTTATCCTAGCTCTTCATTCTTTATACATACACTTGATTACCTTCGTCTTGTAGTCCTCTTAGTTTCCCACCTTATATATACATGTTTATTAATATTACTAAGCTAGATATACACAATTAGACGAAGGTAGATTTATTTCTCACTCTTTGACATTAATGTGTCCCAAACTATGTGAGCACTGGGTTAATAAAAGAATGGGAAACCAAAGCGTCTTATTCCAAAGAAAGGAAATCCAAAACGACCAAATCTACGGAATCTACGTGGATAGCCACCAAAACCACCAAAACCGTATCCAAATCCACCATTAGGGTCGTTAACAAATTGTTGTTGCTCTTCTCTGTTCGCAACTTCCCCCATTGGAACTAACATCACTACTGAATCTCCTTGCGTACCTACAATTATTCCGTCATAATGGCGTCCATCTTTCATTTCCACACAGACAAAGTGGTGCTTATACTTTCTACAGAAGTCCTTCATTTCTTCGGGACTGTGAGCTGGCATTACTTTCTCGTGTGCTGGCATGACATTTTCTTGCATTGGCATCACATTTTCTTGTGCTGGCATAACGTTTTCTTGCATTGGCATCACATTTTCTTGTGCTGGCATGACATTCTCGTACATCGGCATCACATTTTCTTGTGCTGGCATGACGTTCTCGTACATCGGCATCACATTTTCTTGTGCTGGCATGACGTTCTCGTACATCGGCATCACATTTTCTTGTGCTGGCATGACGTTCTCGTACATCGGCATTACATTTTCATGAGCTGGCATGACATTCTCATACATCGGCATTACATTTTCATGCGCTGGCATGACGTTCTCATACATCGGCATTACATTTTCATGCGCTGGCATCATGTTACCGTTCCAAGGCATCATATTCCCATGCCAAGGCATGACATTTCCATGCATTGGATTGTGCATCTGATTATGCATATGTGGATAATAATGATTCAACAGTTCATACCTCCCTTATATTTTTCTATGCTATTTTATTCAAATATCGGGATGTTGACACAGGTTTTCACAATTTCATGTAGAGAAATACACAAGGAATAAATTCTACACCTGCATATGTGAGGTTATACAAATAGACTCTAGCTTGATAGAATAACTAAATAAAGGCTTTTTATACTTGACTAGGAAATAAGTATACATAGAAGGATACTAATATAATCTTTTTTTATACGATACGCTTACAAACATAACGCACTACTTCGTGTTGTAATGGAGTAAAAAAACATCAATGATACTAAAATAAAAATATACTCATACGTGCTCAGTAGCAAATGAAAATTATGTGTGCCAAAAATTTTCGTCATCACTAAATTATAATTATTAATAAGCGCTAAAGTTCATACTATAAGTTGGGAAAGGATGTAGCAACTTTAACGAAAACTTATATGCGATTAAAGTAAAAATCCGTTACCTCCCTCTGACTTCACCCTCCTTAAAGAAAAAAACTTCCAACTGGAAGAGTTTAATTATAGATGAGGATCTATTTCATTGTTACAGCTTGAAATCAGGTGGAGCTTGTTCTCCACCTGATACGTAAAGTTAGTTTATCTTGAAGGAAGTCACTTTTTGTTTAACATATTTGCAATCGTTCCAAAATCAATCTTTTTCCCATCATTAATAATAGAACTGACGATTTTGTCCTCAAGTTCTTTTGGAACGTCACGTCTAGCTAACTCAGCTACTCTTTTCACAATTTGCCTAACTTGTTTTTCGTCTTGGAAGTTTGCATGTTGTACTGAATTGGCTAGTTCGAAAACATCCTTCATTTTGACTCCTGTTTTCTTCTCAATATTTTTAAATAAATTATTATCCATCCCTAAGCCTCCTAACGTGATATATCATATGACTTGATATGCACAGGTGTGACCGTCACTATAAATGTTCTGTTCGTATCATCAAAATTTTTGTATACTATAAAATATACTTTCAAAGGAAAGTGGGACTCACAATGGATAAATTATTGTTCTTATCTCAAATTAGTTTGTTAGAAGAATTATCGAATGAAGAGTTGCAAGTAATTGATGAATTAAGTTCGATGAAGCCAGTCAAAAAAGGAACAATTATTATAGATCCTAATCTTCCGATAAAAGCTTTGTTTTTTTTAAAAAAAGGGCAAGTTCGCCTTTATCGTATGAATGCACAAGGAAAAGAGTTTACATTAGATATTTTAACTGATGGAAATATTTTCGGAGAAACATCTACCCTCTCTCTTATAGACGATCAAGTATATGCACAAGCAATGACTGACACATATTTATGTGTGATGGGGAAATCAGAATTTGAATCATTTATCGAGAAAAATCCGAAAATTGCCTTAAAATTTATTTCAATACTCTCTGCTCGGTTAAAAGATATTTACGAGATGAGTGAAAAAATAGCACTTGGCGATGTAAAATATCGTGTCTTATATTTATTACTGAAACTTAGTGAAAAATCCGGCAAAAGAAAAAATGAGTGGCAAACAATTGAAATGAAGCTTACGCACCAGGATATTGCTACAATGGTTGGATCAACCCGTGAGACGACAAGCACAATCATAAGCCAGCTTAAAAAAGAAGGGTTTCTTAAGAAAGGAATACGCTCATTAGCAATTCATGTCGACAATGTAAATAAACACATTCATAGTCAGCACTAAAGAGTACTAATATTATTTTTTTAGAATTTGTTGCTACTGTAACTAGATTAGAAAACAACATAGTTGTATTCGTGTTTTCTTCTTCATCCTTTAATCGAAAAACAGCTAATTAAAATTTTGGTACATTTTTGTATTTACTTATATTTGGGTTTCTGATGATATAATTTTTTTAGTCTGTAGAAAAGAAGCCCGGAAACCTAGTTGTACACGCGATTATTTTTTAGAATGAAAACAACATTCCATACGAAAACAGCAATTTGTTTTCTAGCAAGAGGAAGAGCAAAATAAGTTTCCAAAATAATAATAGACGGATGAGATTTTTAATCTCATCCGTTTTTACGCTTCCTATAAAGCTACGTCTTACATGTAGCCTAAAGAGGAGTAGCTTCTAATGAACTTACATGTCATTCATGTGTACCAACCTTCAAACTAATACATAAATACGGTCGCACCTATGATTATTAATAGGATAAACAATATTACGAGTAATACAAACGATGACCCACCGTATGGTCCACCATATCCATAACCAGGATATCCATAACAACCAGATCCGCAATACATACCCTTTTAACACCTCCCTGTATATCATCACTATTACTGTATGATGACTAGTCAAATAACGATATGGATAAACGCGGAGATGTCTAGGAATTTTATAGGTTAATGTAAAGGAGGGGGAATATTAAAAGAGGCTTTAATTAGGCTGTTTACACTTTTATGATGTTTTTACACTGAGACATTACAATTAATAAATTCAGAAGAAGCCTCAATTAGCTGTTCTAATGTAGTGAAAATAGATACTAAATATACGAGAAAGAGATATAGCCTTTTTAAAACTTTCTATCTATGTCATTTTGCTTCTGTTCAAAGTACCTTTCTCCCTTTTCCATCATATTCTCAAATTTTCTCCAAAAAGAATCACTTGTATTGTCAAGTTTACCTAAATCTGAATCAAGCTCCCTTGCCCACTGATCAACTTTAGGAGGTGGTTTTTCGTTTGTTTCAGCTTCTCCTGTTATATCTGATAGAAATTTTCCTAACTCCTTCCAAAAATCTGGCACATTCATCACTCATTTCCTATATAGTTACCATAATATATTCGTGATGAATGCAGGTTGTTCAACAAATCATAGTTGTACGTATTCATGAATACTATCGAAACCATTTTATATATTTTTCTGTAATTTTCGGTAACGAGCTATTAAACAGCTTTTCACGCCAATACAAATCAGTTGTTCGCTGTACTGCTGCAGCATGGTTTGGATAAGGGTGTATGACTTGAGAAACTGAGCCAATTTTTTGATTATATTGCTTAGCGTACACGATTTCTTGCATCCAATCTCCTGCACCTACACCTACTGCATGAGCACCGATTATTTTACCTTTGTTATTTGCAATAATTTTAACCATGCCATTTGTATTATGGTCACTTACGAATCTGTCTACATCAGCTAGAGGTTGAGAGAATACTGAAATATCCCCATATGTTTCTTTTGCTTCCCTCTCAGTTAACCCTAGATGAAAAACCTCTGGATCAGTATAAGTTACCCATGGGACGTTATCATAATTGACCTTTTTTGAAATTCCTAACACAGCATTTTGTACGATTAACTTACCTTCCATACCGGCTACATGTGTAAATGGAAACCTTCCATTCACATCCCCAACCGCAAATATATGTTTAATATTTGTACGTAAATAATCGTCTACGACAACAGTCCCGCGTTGATCAACTTGTACACCTGCAGCTGATAAATTAAGCTTTGCTGTATTTGGAATTCTTCCAGAGGCAATGAGAATTTGGTCAACTTGTAATTGTACCTGACTATCGTCCTTTTTTATAGAAACGGATATATGTCCAGACTGTTTACTAACCTCTTCTACTGATGCATTTGTATAAATCGTCATTTCATCTTCAAGATGTTTTTGAACATACGGAACGATTTCTTCATCTTCTTTTGATAACAGTATCTCACTTCGCTCAACTACAGTAACCTTGCTACCAAAGCGAGCCAAAGATTGTGCAAGCTCTAAACCAATAGGGCCTCCACCAATGACTAATAATCGACCAGGAGCTTCCTTCAAAGAAAAAATTGTTTCATTCGTTATATAATCAATATCATTCATTCCTTTGATTGGTGGAATAAATGGCCTTGATCCAGTAGATATGATAATTCTCTTCCCGTACACGACTTCTCCTGTACTAATTTCGATTTCGTGAGAAGATCGAAAGCTTCCGATACCGATATATACGTCTACTCCCATACTCCGAAATCTATCGGCATCATCATGTTTTGCTATCGTATTAATTGCTACTTTTACTCTAGTCATTGCTGCGTCTAGCGATGGTTTTCCTTGTAATTGAAGTCCAAATTGATCTGTTTGCGTTTTTGCATGATGAACGATCTTAGCTGACTCTATTAGTGCTTTCGATGGAACACAGCCGTAATGCAAGCAATCTCCACCGGGTTGTTCTTCCTTTTCAATCAACGCTACTTTTGCTCCTAATGAACTAGCACCCGCTGCAACTGTTAGTCCACCTGCACCGCCACCAATAACTACTAGGTCGTATTTTTTCACTGCTCTTCCCACCTTATGATAAAATTCTTTTTGCTTCTAATAATCGCTGAGCTGTTGTAAAAATTTCAACCACTAGAAAAAGTAATGTCAACCATACAAGCACATTCGTAAATATCATCATTGCTGAAAAAAGTAAAAACCCTTCTGTTCGCTCTGCTAAGCCAGGTTGGTAATAAAAAGATTTAATACCTGCTTTCTCCGTAACTGCACCGACTGTTAAAAAAACTGTCATTGCAACAATGATTGACACACTTAATAATAAAAGGCTCCACATCGCATCTGGGTAACGAAGTGCCAAACCTAAAATAACACTAATCTCTACAATGCGATCGAATGTTACATCTAGGACTGTACCAAATGGCGATGGTTTTGTTAATCGTGCCATTGTGCCATCAACTGCATCTAAAAAACCAGAAATCCATAAAGCGATCAGTGCTAATACGGTATAATCGAAATAAATGAAAACACCAGTTGTTATACCAATTACAAACGAAATCACTGTTGTTTGATTTGCAGTCAAACCTATTTTCAACAAACCTTTTGCCGATCTTTGAAAGATAGGTTGTACGTACTTCCTCGCATGTGTATCAAGCATGATTACACCTCCATTCATTAATTGAATTTGATTACTTCGTTAAACCTAACCTTTTTTTAAGTTTCTTACTTGTAAAAATCGGAATAATTAATGCGAGTAGAAATACGATCACTGCAATAATAACAATTTTCATATCTCCATGAGCAAAGCTTGAGCCTAAAAAGTTATAAGCAAATGTTCCGGGAATAATACCAATAAACGTTGCTAAGACAAAGTCTTTAAACCGAACCTTTGAAATACCTGAGATATAACTAATCATGTCGAAATTAAATATTGGCAACAAGCGTAACAATAAGACATATATAAATCCTTGTTTTTCAATTTGAGTTTGAATAGATTTCGCCTTTCCAGTCCATTCTTTATTACTAATATTCTTTCCTAGCTTACGGGCAACCCAAAATGATAAAGCGGCACCACATGTTGCCCCTACTACTGTATAAATGGTGCCATTAACAGCCCCAAAAGCCAATCCAGCAGCTAACGAAAGAATAGAAGCTGGAAAAAGGATAAGTGGACGTACAGTATATAAAATGACATAAATAACTGGCGCAAACAGGCCAAATGATAATATCCATTCTCTTATTAACGTCGGAGTAATATTTAAATATTTGTTATTAATCCATATTAAAGTAATAAGAACAGCTATTAATAATATGATTTTTACAATCGTTTGCTTTTTCATTTGCTCCCTCCGTTCATTTCGTTTTTTAAAGAAAGCTTTGTCTGTAAACTTTGTTGCTATAGTTCCTAAGAAAAGATACTCCGAAACCTAGTTGTGTTCGTGTTTATTTCTTAGTACGAAAGCAACATTCTATACGAAAACAGCATAAAAAATATACTTCTAAGCAAGGAATGTGTGTACGTTACTTCGATTAGTCACTAGCTTTACTTTTTCTCCTATTTTCACACGACTATTTGAAGGAATTATTACACTTTTATTTATTTTATCTACTTCTATTTGATCAAAAAGTTGACCATGTTTGATAAATCTATTAATCACCATTCCACTAAAAGCTAGCTTGTGATGATCAATTTGATTATTGCTCGGAAGTAGTTCCAATTCTTGGATAGGTATAAACTTGTTATGATCTGTGATAAGACCATCACTGAAAAATCTAGCTACTTCCACGTTTACAGGATGAGTGTAAACATCTAGTGGAGCACCTAATTGCTGGATTTTATTTTCCATAACAATCGCCACCCGATTACCAATTGTCATCGCTTCTTCTTTATCATGTGTAACAAAAATTGTCGTAATATTTTCTTTCTGCAATAAAGAAACTACCCACTCTCTAATAGATGAACGCAGTTCAGGATCTAAGCTACTAAATGGTTCATCTAATAATAGCAGCTTCGGTTTAGTCATTAGTGCCCGTCCTAATGCTACACGCTGTTGTTGGCCACCTGACAATTCATAAGGATATTTCTTTTCATAATCCATTAATTCAATTTTTTCTAGAAGTTGTCTCGCATGATACATACGGCTTTTTCTTTGTTTATACAGCTTTTTTGCACCGTACATGATGTTATCAAGTACTGTTAAATGTGGGAAAAGTAGCGCTTGCTGAAACATCATTACAATAGGTCTATCTTCCGCTTTGGCATGAGTTACATTTATACCATCTACCCATATTTCTCCTTTAGATACTTGCTCTAATCCCGCAATACTACGGAGTATCGTTGTTTTCCCTGAACCAGATGGCCCAACTAAACTAAGTATCTCCCCTTGATCAAGTTGAAAATTAATATCATCAATAACTGAAGTATTACCATACTGCATTGACACGTTTATGCAAGATACAAATGATTCATCCATTTCATAGCACCTCTTTATCTTTTAGCAACATATATAACTGTTCTTATGACTAATTCAATACATAACATAAACACGATAGGGAGAATCGCAAATAGAATAGAAAAGCTAGCAATTACCGCATCATCTACTGTATTAAAATAAGGGTAGTAAATCGTCGCTAACGTCACTACCGTACCACCTCCGATAAGTGCTGTTAAAACGTATTGACTTAGTGAAATGACAAATATGAGAAATGACGCGGTACGTACACTAGGATATAGTAATGGTAAAGTAATCGTAGCAAATATTTTTAATGGTGATGCACCTAACGATTTCGCTTGTTCTTCCCATTTCACTCCAATACGTTCATATCCAGCTCTTAAAATTCTAACAGTATAAGGAACAGTTGGAATTAAATGAACAATCGTTACACCTAACCAATGGTCGGCTAACCCCAATTTAATAAAAGTAATGTGTAATCCCATTGCAACCGCTAAACTTGGAATTAGAATAGGAAGTAATAGCAGTGTTTCAAAAATTGACTTACCAAAAAAACTCTTTTGTGCTAGTCCTTTAGCAGCAGGAAACGCAATGATCAAGTTTAGAATTAATACACCTATTCCAATTTTAATAGTCGTCTGAAGCGCCTCAATCAGTTTTTGATCTTTAAACAAAATCATCCAGCCTCTAGCTGAGAAATGTTCAGGTACAACTTGACCAAAACGCCAACCGTATGAAAAGCTGTTTAACACAACTAAGGAAACCGGTAAACATACAAGCGATATCATAATAAGTAATCCGATATTTTTAGTGAGCTTTGTCATTATATTTTTCCTCTTATAAGTCTAGTTCTGAGCCTTTGTATACTCATAAAACTTACGGCTGTTGTGAGCAATATAAGTAAAGTTATAATAATAAAAGCAGCGAGTGCAAGCGGACGATTACTCCAATCACCTTCGAAAAACCATTGATAAGCAATAATTGCAATCATTTTCGGGTTTGTTGCTCCGACTAGAAAGGGTACTTCATAAGCTGCTACAATAAACGCAAACAAGATAATAAATGTCTCAACGATAACTGGGAGAAGCCATTTCCATTCGACTGTCCAAAATACATTCCAACTATTACCACCAAGAGTACGTACAACATCCTCATACCGATTGTCAATTTCATAAAAAACAGGAATGAGCATGAGAATAACAAAGGGAACTTCCTTCCATATATAAGTCATCATTATACCTAAACCATCTCGATCCATCGTCAATACTGGAAATTGACTTTGATCACTAATGAGCTCAACTGAGTAAAAAATAGAAGCAATAATACCACTAGATGAAAATAGACTATATACCATATAAGCTGCTACGAAATGCGGAAAAATCATCGGCATCCATACGAGTAACTTTAAGTGACTTTTTTGCAAAAAATGATAAATGAACTTTGCACTAATAAGGCCAATGATTAATGACATGACAGTTGATACCATAGTTATTCTTAAACTGAACTTGATTGATTGTATAAAAACTGTATTGCTAAATAGGTCTTGATATATGTGCAGTGATACTCCACCATCAGTCGACTGTAACGATTCGATAAATCCATGAAGAACCCCGTACGATATCAAGAGAATTGAGAACACCGTTACAGGAAAAAATAATAATAATGTCTTGTTATGGCGTTTGTACCACTTCATTTTGCCATGTCTCCTTCACCCAATTCACATATAGAGAATCTACTTCTGGTAATAAGTGATTCTTCAAGACTTCTGAAGATAGTACAGAATCCCCTCTGTTGACTTGTCGTAATTGCATTTGTAAGTCGCCCGATAGCTTTGTAGGGTCTAGTGCCATATTCTCTCCCCACATAGAAGGCTCCATTTTCTTTAGTTGTGCTTCAGGTGATAATAAATAATTAATTGCGACCATTGCTCCTCCCTTGTTAGGACTGTTGTATGGAATCGTTAAAAAATGTGTATTCCCAATCGATCCAGAGTCAAACACAAAAGTTTTTGTTGAATCTGGAAAGATGCCTTTCTCGATTAAGCTCTCAACACGTGCTTCATTATAGCCCATTGTCATCCATACCTCACCATCACTGTACAATCGATCTAATGCAGCTAAGTCTTGAGGGTAAGTTTCTCCTGACCTCCATAAAAAAGGTTTAATATCTCGTAAATAAGTCCACATTTCTTGACTTTGGTTATTAATATATTGCTCATCAAAATTTCGAGATAACAATTGATCTACTCCACCTGCTGCTTCATACATTAAATGGCGTAAAAACGCATTACCTGTAAAGTCACTCGCTTCTGGATATGTGAATTTTCCTTCGTTCTCCTTCACCCACACCTTTAGTTCCTCAAAAGTTCTTGGTGGCTCAGTTATTTTTGCTGAATTATAAGCTAATACAAATTGTACTTTCCCCCATGGAGCTTCCATATTTTCTGTCGGTGTACCGAAATCATATTGCACATCTAAGCTTTCTAAATCGACATATTGTTGGACATTCGGTAGTTTATTAGAAAATGCTCCTAGTAATAACCCATTTTCTTTAGCATTTTTAAAGTTTTCACCGTTAACCCATATAACATCAATTGTTCCTGAATCTTTTCCTGCTTTTTTTTCAGTTAACAATTTTTGAAGGATATTCTCTGTATCCATCGGTGTGCGGGTTAAAATAATATCATGCTGTTCAAGTAATCTAGGTGCAACCCAATCATCAATGTAAGAATTAATCCCCTCATCTCCACCCCACATAAATATATTCACTTCTGTTCCACTGGTAAGTTCAATAATATCTTTCCATTCTTGCTGAAGTAAATTTTCAGCTCCGTGTTGGTTAGGTTGATTGTTGTTACATGCAGATAGTAGAAAGAGAAAGATAATTGACAAAATATTCAATTTTTTCATATATTGTCCTCCTAGAAAAATATAATATCTTCACTTTCAAGGAGGATTTTACTCGGAATTCTCCCTGATTTTCCTGTTATCTTTTGGTTATTTTCACATAATTGTTTTTCGTATTAAATATTAAACACGCACATAACTAGAGTTCGTGGCAGCTTTTCCTCTTTACAACGATGACTAACATATAAAACCATGTTGGATGGTGCTAATTTGTTAACAATAGCAACAAAGTTTACGAGAAGAGTCTAGCTTTTACACTACCACTCTCTGCAATTTGTTCAATATATTAGAGTAGCTGTACATGACATTTACTGCTTTATAATTGATGCTTGAGAGTCCATGGTTAATGACTCTTTTCTCTTCGGCTGTTTCGTATAAAGGTAATAATACGTATAAAGCCAGTTCTATTTTTAGCCATTAAAATGATAACAATTGAATAACATCACTATTTACTGCCCTAATTTAGTGCAAATAGTAACAAAATTTTGTGGCAAGAGCCTTGTTAAAGGTTGTTTTCGCATTGACTATTATTACTCTGAATAAGGCGCAGGGCTTGAACACGTTTACTACTAACTTTGTGGCATCTTTCTTTACTAGATTATCTTATTTGTTTACAATTTGCATTGTTGTTCTAATACATTTAACAAAACAACATCTTTTACGACAACAACCTTAATAAAAGATTAAAAAAAGAACCTTATGAATATATAACGAATATATTAACAATTTATTAAAACCTCTCCTGCGTTGTAGGAAACATTTTCAAAATGTCTTTACCTATAATCACTTTATCATCTAGATGTAATATTGGTAATGTTATATCATTAATGAGTTGTTGTAACTCAAGTAAATACTCTTTATGATGAAATATATTTTTTTCGGTAAATTGTATATTTTGCTTTCGTAAAAAATTCCTTATATACTGGCAAGACGAACACCCATCCATTGTATATAAAACCGTTGTCAACTGTCATTCCCTCCTTACAATGTCAATTCTAATGACATCATTACTCTTTTTCAGTAAGACAGCTTACATACATTCCACCTATCTAAGGATATACTTTGGAGGAAGAACAAACACAAATAAAATTTGTTCTTTATCTTATCTATTTGTGGTACATTGAATAAGTCATTTAATTATGAAAGGGAGAGATCATACATGGAGAAAATCACATCACTTGATCAGTTCAACGATATTACAACGAGGGATGAAAAATCAATCATCAAATTTTATACAAATTGGTGCCCAGATTGCAGACGTATGGACATGTTTATCGGTGAAATTATTGACGAAAATCCTTCATTAAACTGGTTCGAAATAAATAAAGATGATTTCCCTGAACTGGCGGAAAAATATGATGTAATGGGAATTCCAAGTTTGCTAATATTTAAAAGCGGTGACAAACTTAGTCATCTGCATAGTGCAAATGCTAAAACACCTGAACAAGTAAGACAATTCCTAAATGAATAATAATGAGTAGAGCCATTGCAGATTTATGCAGTGGCTTTATTGTAGTATATATTTTGTTGTTCTTCTCATACTACAAGTAATGCTTACTAAGGAGGTTGCTCAAATAATGGATCGACATCAGGATAATAAAAAAAGTAACAGTAAAGTGGACCAAGAACAACAATTCATTCAACAAACATACACAAAAAGCCCAAAACAACCTTCTCCACAGCCTAAAGATTATGAAGATATAGAATATTAACGGAATCGTGCAAGCGCCTATCATCATAAACCTTAACTTCATAAGGCGCTTTTTTTTTGAGTGAAATTATTTGGTGTATTATGAACTCAGACCTACAGCTTTAGTGTTCTAAATATGCTGTTAATTTTATCTGCATGTCCTGAAGCTTTTGTGCATTTCTAGCATACATGTCTTTTGCTGTACGATTTCCAGTTTGTAGTGCAAACAATTCAAAATCTGCTTCACATTTTTTTATAGAGGCTAATAGCAATTGCTTTTCTTGTGGTTTAGGAATTTCTATTTTATCGTCATAAACATCTATGGTAAGCTGCCCATAGGAGTCGACCTGTGCAAGAAACACATTTTCTATAGCTACTCCTTTTTTATCTAGTTCTTCCTTTAACCACCTTCTATTTAAGCCTATCGTAGTAAGGGGCTCATCAAAGATTTGTCCATCCATAACAACAGTTTGGGGCTCCTTTATAGCAGGGGGATTATTAATAACATCCTCGACTGAAAGTGGCTGCTTTTCCTTTTTTAGTAAAACGCTTAAATCTCCATTCGTTTCTAATGTAGCAAATTCAACATCCGCAAATTTAAAGACATCTTTCTTCCGAAGTTGCTCTAATAGCTCATCTAGAGTATATTTTTCCTTTTTTAAATTATCCTCCATGATTTTTCCGTTCTTAATGAAAACTGTAGAGTTTCCCTCTACGAAATCTCTGAACTTTTTATTATGTAAAGATAGGAATGAAATAGCTACAGGAAACATTGACCAAATAAAAATGCTTATTAATCCATGCATGACGTTTAGGCCAAGATCCATTGAAAGAGTTCCGGCAATATCACCAATTGTAATCCCAACAATATATTCAAAAAATGATAATTTGGATAATTGCTTTTTCCCTAGTATTTTTGTGATGACAAATAAACCAATAATGATTGAAAAAGAACGGATGACAACCTCTATCCAATCAAGCATAGTGTTAGCTCCTTCTCGTAAATATTAAAAACCTCTATATTGAGGCTCTTCTCCTTCTAGCTCTCCTACACGTACTTTGATATCATTAATAATGTCTTCAGTTAATTGCATCGCTTCATGAAAATTACGTTTAGCCTCATCCTCTACTGATGTTAGTGCTAAACTTTGTAATCCTGCATGAATACCCTTTAAGCTTGCTAAGCTTTGCTTTACTTGTGATCCAACGGTCATATCTATCACCCCTATCCTTTTGGTTTAAAGAGTAAAGCTCCGATAAATCCGAATATAATAGCTGCTGAAATCCCCGCACTAGTTACTTCAAACATACCTGTCAGCACTCCAATGATGCCATGTTTTTCTGCTTCTTGTAACGCACCGTGAACGAGAGAATTACCAAAACTTGTAATTGGAATAGTTGCACCTGCACCTGCAAAATCAATGAACGGTTCGTATAAACCAATGCCATCAAGTATAGCTCCAGCAACAACTAGAATACTTAAAGTATGTGCAGGAGTTAATTTAAACACATCAAACATAATTTGTCCGATAACACATATTAAGCCACCAATCACAAAGGCCCAAAAGAAAGTTGCAATCATTCACATCTCATCTCCATTCTCTATGGCTACTGCATGTGCTATACAAGGAATCGTTTCTCCTTGTTGAAATGAAAGAGGAGATAGTAATGCACCTGTAGCAATAACTAGTATTCTTTTCAGTTCTCCTGCTTTCATACGATTAAGTAAATAACCGTACGTAACAGAAGCTGAACAGCCTGCCCCACTTGCGCCTGCCAATACAGGTTGACCTTCACGGTATATAAGTAACCCACAATCTTGAAACTTATGGTCTTCGATAGCTAGTCCATGTTTTTTTAATAGATCCAGCGAAATCTCTCTTCCGATATGTGCTAAATCACCTGTAATAATTAAATCATAATGATCTGGGTTAAGGTTCATATCCTGAAAATGAGCCTCTATCGTTTCAACAGCAGCAGGTGCCATTGCTCCGCCCATATTAAAGGGATCAGTTAACCCCATGTCGACGACTCTTCCTATCGTAGCTGAAGTAATTCGCGGTCCTTTCCCCTCTTTACTTACTAATGCAGCACCAGATGCAGTTACAGTCCACTGTGCTGTTGGAGGCTTTTGTCCTCCATATTCAGTAGGATAACGGAATTGTTTTTCAACGGCAGAATTATGACTAGTAGCACCGGTTAACACGTAATTTGCACCTTGATAATTTACAAGAAAAGCACTTAATGCTAATGCTTCCATTGAAGTTGCACAAGCGCTAAAAACACCTAAGTATGGTGCACCAATAGACTGTGTTGCAAATGTTGTGGGAGTCATTTGGTTAATTAAATCACCACCTATAACAAACTGTACTTTGTCCTTTGATAAATGAGCTTTTTCAAGTGTTTTAAAGCATGCTTCTTCAAATAATATTTTGTGAGCTTTTTCATAAGAATCCTCACCTAGCCACAAATCTTCGTGTAATAAGTCAAAATGATCCGCTATCTTCCCGTTTGCTTCGAATGGTCCACCTACTGTACCTGTTGATATGATGACAGGCTTATGATCAAACACCCATGTACGATGACCTTTCAGCATTTATAGCCCACCCCATTGTGTAACAATCGTTTTTATTAACCCAACGACAAATGCGGAAAATGTACCAAACAGAATAACTGATCCTGCAAGCTTAAACATATTCCCACCTACACCAAGAACAAAACCTTCCGTACGATGCTCAATGCACGCAGAAATAACTGCATTACCAAATCCCGTAACCGGAACTGCACTTCCGGCACCTCCAAACTGTGCAATTCTATCATAAACTCCGAAACCCGTTAAAAGCATCGATATAAAAACCATAGTTGCAACTGTAGGATGTCCAGCGGTTTGCTCGGTAAAATTAAATTGGTAAATATAAAAAAGTTGAATCATTTGACCAATGATACAAATAAAGCCACCTACGAAAAAAGCTTTAATACAATTCATCAAAATAGGACGCTTCGTCTCTCTTACCTTCTCAAATTGTTGATATTCCTGTTGTGTCGGTGTCAAGTTTTTTAGTTTTTTATTTGCCACCATATATCACCACCTTTTAAGCTTCTTCTTTTGATAATAATGTTATGTCATTTAATTCTTTTTCAGCTTTCTTTTTATCAAGCTTATCTTCATTAATTTTCTTTTTTAGCCGCGTCAATTCAATGAAGATTTTTAAATCCCTAGAAACGGTAATTTTGTAATCTGGAAACTCTTTTTTTAACGCTTTTTTAGCTTTATCTTCTATATCAGCTAAAAACCATCTGTGAACATGTTTTACCTTGAACGCAACGACAACTTCTTCATCAATATTTACAGCAATAGCTTGCGTAATCCTATCCTGTTTTACTATTTCTTTCATAACTCTTTGCGAAATTGTTTGATCAATCACAATTTGTTCTGGAGGTCTTTCCTTAGATGTGCTACTTAATTTTGTTATCATTTGGTTATCTTCGTTTGACTCTTTTTCCGTCATTGTACAGCTTGATGCTATTATGGTAATGATCATTAAAAAAAGCAGTCTACTTTTTCTCATTCAAAACCAATCCATTCTTTATGTAATGCTTAATTAGTATGTGCAAGCACTTCTTCCTAAAAAGGCTGGTATTTAACCAACCTTTATTGTTTGTACTGAGGTTCCTCTTGTTCGATTTCTTGCATGCGTGGATTGACAAGGTCTACGATTTGTTGTGCCTGCTGTGCAGCTTGCTCATATAATTGTTTAGCTTGTTGATTTTCAGTTTGTAGAGCAAATTGCTCAAAGCTCGCTTGTGCACTTTTTAAACCAGCTATCGTCTGCTTAACTTGAGTTGCAACGGTCAAAATAATATCCTCCTATGCTGGAAATTTCTTTTCACTGCTTATCTTGTATCGATTACGCATTTTTTATAATAACTTTTTTTACCATCATGCCTTCATATAAAAAGTAAAACAGAGCTCTTGTAAGGAGCTCTGTTTCAAAATTAAAACCAAGAAAACGGTCTTCTTTGTTGTGGTTGCTCAACATTTTCCTCTTCTGTACCTTGGTCATCTTCATTAACTTCTTCTGTATCATTTGTAGTTTCATCTGCTTCTTCAGTTGCTACTTCTTGTTGTCTTCTTGGACGAAATCCCCAAGGATCACGGAAAGGCCTTCTTTCTTCCTGTGGCTGTTGCGACTTACTACCTTCATCTTGGATAATTACTTCATTTGCCTTAATGATTAAATTTTCTACATGAATTTCTTTCGGTTTCCGTTTTTTTTCTGCCATTTTCTACCCTCCTGAGAAAAAATCTTTACTCGCTTCTAACATATGCAATATATGATATTAGTGTATAGGCTTTTCAATTAAACAGATCTAACTAATTTATATTTTGAATGTTTTTGCTTTGATCGTTGTTTTTCTCACCTATAGTAACAAGCGTTTAGCACATTTTTTCTTGGGAATTTTGAAATAATAGTAATAAAGCTCATATTCGACAGCAACATATTAAAAACATTTCGTAAATTTATTAAATAAGCTAGAGCTCACTCTACCTTTTTCACTCCTACACTTTATGTTAAGCTTTATCAGACTATCTTCGCTTCCCACAACCACAACCACCAGTTTTTTTATAAACAGGAGTCGCAGGAGGTGGGGAAGCTACGTATTTACCTTGTGTTGGTTTATTTACTGGCTTCATTATGATTTTTTTCACCAAAACACCTCCAAATTCTTTGTGTAATATTATATGCTTAACAAATAAATCTGCTGTAGTGAAAACGAGTATTTAATACTCTTTCTCTACTCAAGTAGTCTCGAAATAATAACTTCGATAATAGCAGCACAGCCTGCAATGGCAAAAATAAAAATTAAAGGTTCGAATAAAATAGGCCAGAACAAATAACCTACATAAAAAAAGGTCGTACACCATATACCGCTACACCAATAACAACTAAGTAGCTCTCCTATCCAGGCTCGTAACCCAGTCCCCTTCACTTGCAAATACGTTACAATAGCTCCATTTGGTTGCTCTTCTTCGACCACCTCATGAAATGGTTTACGAAGAAATGCTGTAATTGTGTCATAAATGATTAATCTTGTAAGCCGAAAGCTTGCAAGAAATAATATAACGAATTCAAATACAGTTAACATTCATTTCACCTTTGCTTTATCTTTATTTTTTAAAGCTAACTTAATAGTAATTTTGGTACCTTGTCATCTGTAGCAAAAGAGGATGGTACAGTCTCAGAAACAATTTTCTAATTAAATTAAGAATGGCAAGGCAAAGAGGCAATCTAAAAAACTATTTGTTATATATTTTTATTTTTTTTAAGAATGAAATAAACCAAGATTTTTTGTTTTGATTTTCTTGAGAGCTATTATTTGGGTTGTCAGTTGATAGATTATCTTCCCTTCTTTTAACTAGTTCCTTATTGATAAGACTCGTTTGTATTTGATCTATTTCATCAACATGATCTTTAAACTGTTCTTTACTAGTATAGATCTTATGATTTGTTGTTGTACCAACAGTATTTTCAGCTTGGTCTGTACTTTCATTAGATTTCAGAGCAGGTTGTGAAGTAGCTGTTGAATTATTAATATGAATTGTATCCTCAATATTTTCAGTATTTTGAAGTTGTTGTGGGTCTAAATTGTCTTGATTTTTATGATCCATCACTTCATCATTTGCATTATTATTTTCATTAGACTCTTCGTTTCTAGGCTGTTCATATGATTCAATTATTGTCTGTTGTTTTTTTCCCCTTTCATTTTCAACAAAAGAATTACTAGTCATTTCTTCTTTGAACTGTTCACTACTTGTCTTTTGTTCTAGATGAAGAGCTGTATTAACATGTTGTTCTTCTTCCTTGTCAATTTCATTTGAAGATACTTGTTGTTCGTTAATGCTAAGCTCTTCTTCTTGAAGGTTTTCAATATCAACTATTTTATTATTCTTTTGCTCGAGATGAGGGGTTGTATTGGCATGTTGTTCTTCTTCCTTGTCAATTTCATTTGAAGATACTTGTTGTTCGTTAATGCTACTCTCTTCCTCTTGAAGGTTTTCAATATCAACTATTTCATTATTCTTTTGCTCGAGATGAGGGGTTGTATTGGCATGTTGTTGTTGTTCTTCCTTATCAATTTCAAATGAAGAAACATGTTGTTCATCAATGCTACTCTCTTCCTCTTGAAGGTTTTCAATATCAACTATTTCATTATTCTTATGTTCGAGATGGGGGGCTGTATTGGCATGTTGTTGTTGTTCTTCCTTATCAATTTCAAATGAAGAAACATGTTGTTCATCAATGCTACTCTCTTCTTCTTGAAGATTTTCAATATCAACTGTTTCATTATTCTTATGTTCGAGATGAAGCTCAGCGTTTGTATGTTGCACATCAGTATCCGTAACACTGTTAAGTTGAAGGTTATCATGATCTTGTGTATTTAACATATCTTTACTAGCTTCTATTTCTAGAGCTTCTTCCTTAACGTTTTGTTCATTATACTGATGATTTAAATTATTAGCCTCCAACTTCTCTGACTTCGTATATTGTTTTACTCCATTTTGAGAGATGTCTTCAGGCACATGTCCATTAGAACTTATTTGTTCAGCTTCTGAAGGTGTTATTTTTGTGCTATGCTCTTTACTTATTTTCTCCTCTGCAGCAACATCTTCTATTTTGTGAGTCATGTCATAATTGTTTTGTTCCTTACTTTTCATCTTCGGCTTTTTCAGATTTATTACCGCTTTTTCGTTTTTATGTTTTTTTTTTTGTTGATTTAATGACTGATTAGTTTCATTTGACTGTTTTCTAAAACGAGTTAACGGATCAACATAATTTGTACTCTTTAAACTTGGCATTTTATATTTTGGTACCACATTTGTTCGATGACTTGTTCTTTGCTGTGATGATTCAACCTGATCTTTTTGAGTCAATACAATAGCTTCTGGAGAATTTCGTAAAATTTCACTTAGTTTTATAAAGCTATTAGTAGTAGTAGAATCTGATTGACGACTGTTTTTTTCCTTAATCAAGTTGGAAGAATTATTTACTTCAATTATGGGCGATTGTTCCTGAACAGGTACACTTACATCAGATATTGTTTGGGGTTGGTTGGTTTGTGTCCGAGTTGATTCAAAAAGCTCTTGTTGATCTTTTTCATTACTATGCGCTTGAAGATCTTCTTTTTTTAGCTCTGAAATTTTATGTTCCATATTATTGATCTTGTCTAGTAATATCTTGATTTGTTCATTTATACTTCCTTGTTCTTCGTTCTTTTTATTAGCCTCAGTATCATTAACAACCACATTTTTCTTTTCCTGAAATTTCAATACACTTTCCTGTTGATTTGCAATAATTGAAAGTAATTGATCAATTTTGCCTCGCAGATTTTCATTATCTACTTGTAATGATTCACTTTCTTTTTCCATTTCCACCAACCTCTTTTCATAATCTTCCTTTTTTAGTTCTATTGATTCGAGGTGATCTACAAGTGTTGATTGAATACCTTCTAATTTTTCACATGTATCTGTTAAAGAGTGTATTTTATTTTCGTACATATCTCTTTGCTCAGTTAATTGGTTCAATACTTCTTTAATCATTGAAAACTGTTCAAGTAAGTCCTGTTCAACAAGTGCGAACTGAGAAGACATTTTTATATAAAAGTCAGATAATTGTTTTTGAGTTCGTTGCTCATCTTCATTTTTATAATTACCTGACTGTTCATCACTAATTTTTTTGACATCCTTTACTTTTAATCGTTCCTCGTTCATTTGAATTAATTCTTTATATACTTCATGCATATATTGTAAGCCTTCTAATTGTTTTTTTAACTCTTCATTTTCTTGAATGATATCATGGTTATCCAAGTTCCTCCCCCCCTTTATAAGTGCTATTTTGTAAAAGGAAATATGTTTTTTATATTTAACCTTACCTACATTTTATGCACATTTATTTAAATGTTTACATCATTAAGTGCACATGCTCAAAAATAAAAAAATAGTCATTTATCTTATCACATACTAACGGTCAATTCATAAGATGAAGTAGATTCAAAATTTATGGAAAGGAAGATTTGTATGGCAATTAAGCTTGATGATTCTTGGAAGGAAGAATGTATACATGTTTGTAAAGTGTATGACTGGACCACTTTACTAACAAAGCTTACAGACAGAGAATTACAGTTAACAACGCAGAATTCGCCGATTAACTTGATGACAGCAGAAATTGACAAAACGATGTGTGATGTTACACTTGTCGCTTGTGAAGAGCCAGACCCAGATGATCGTACTGAAGTATTATGTTACCATGACGGTAGAGAGATTCGTTTATGGAAAGTATCATTAAAGAAGACTTTTTGCATCGATATTACTGTAGAAGCTACAGGGATGAATGCAAGTGGTATGACAGAAACAGTTTGGGTAACATTTGACACAGTAATGGTTTCGACTTGTGAGGAAGTGCTTCTATGTGCACCTCCTGGAACAGAAGTATGCTGTGATCCGTTTGAATTAGAAGGTCATAAAACTTGTAAAGTCGAACCGATTATGAATATTATGTGTGATCAAAATAATGGAACTTTTACTTGTACTGCAACAACTTGGGTATGCCTTAAATCTTGTCAAAACATCATGGTGAAATTTGATGTTGTGTTAAAAGTTTGGGCTCAATTCTGCGAACCTAGAGGAGAAATTAAGTGTGACCTAGATTGCATACCACCAGCGAATCCTCCACAATGTGATGAACTGTTTCCGTTGTGTTGACAACATTTAATAACCTCTTGATACAAACTTGTGAGCTAGCATAGTTCTAACGATATCAACGGAAAGTGCCTTACTATATAAAGGCACTTTTATTTTTTGCTTTTCGTAAACTTTGTTGCTATCGTTTCTAAACTGAAAAATAAAGGTATTGTTTTATTCAACGACTTTTTTATATAGAAACTGCACGAAATCTATTTAGGAAAACACTCGTCAATCAAATAGTTATAATTATGATTATATTTTTCACTTGTTAGACAACCTTTTTTTTCATACATATATAATGACTCCAATTTCTTTCGTTAAAGGTAATCAAGTTATCTCAAAAGGAGGATAAGATAAATGAAGGAATCGTTTCATGAAATTGAACAGCGGCTTGCACAGTACGAAGCTGATCTAAAGGCTGTTAAAGAAGAGTATCTCTCAGCTAAAAGTCAGCTTGACAACAACGAAAATATATCCATCATTCCTTATTTCCAATATTCAGTACTGCTACCCAAGGATAAAGAAAATACAATAAAAGTATTCGGATCGTTCATCATTAAAAATATTGGTACCGTTGAAGTGAATGAGCCGATTATTTGTTTGCTCGCTTCTCCTTCGAATGACATTTTAATTAGCGGTAAGATTGGTGAACATATAAATTATGACCCCCACAACAACCCATATCAATTAGAGGCTTGGGATTATGTAAATGACACACTTAAGAGCAAAGTAGAAGACAATGGAGAGTATTGGTTAAAACCAGTAAAAACAAAAAAAATCCGACCAGAAGAACAACTATCTTTCGCAAATTTCCATATATCCTATGACCTTTCTCAGACAGTCCCTATATTTAAGGTAAATGCTTTCTTCTATAGCCAGGAATTGAAAAAAGGTGTTGCCTCAATTAATCAGATCATCATTCAACACTAAAGTATAGTCCAAAAAATAACATTATTTAGTTTGCTAGAAATATTTTACTAACAACTAAACTAAAAACTAAGAGAACGTGATCTTACCTTACGTTCTCTTAGTTTTATAGAAGTTTGCGTATATGTTGTTATTTTTTGTACTAAGAGGTGGCATCCTTACATCTTTCAAGATAGAGCATATCCATTAAAGCAAGTTCTATATGTTCTAATAATAGTAAATATATACAAAGTTTACGAAATGAGTCTACTTTTTATACTCATCCTTTTTGAAATGTTGTTACATTTAAGCTTTGGCAATTACTGTTGATTCCAGTAGCTAGAGCTGTATCCATATTCATGTCTGAAATTGTAAGTCTATACATATGACAGCCGACTCCTGGTTCATCACAAACTGTATTGTTTGGTGTTAATGTGAAAGTACTATTCATTCTGTCATCAGTAACAATGTACTCACATAATACTACAGAACTAGCCATACTACTTGTAATACGTTCAACTCTGTACATTACACTTATTCCAGTCTCATTCGCTGTTGAAGCACCGGTCACTACTTGTAGATCAACCATTGAATCCACTTTGGCAACCCAATCCTTTTCAGTGACTTGTATCATTGGTGTAGTTAATTCGATATTTGTAAAGTTATTCATACCAGCAGTTTTCACTAACAAATTTGGAACATTTGGATTTACACAATAAATTTCATTTTCTCTTTTCCCTTTGCATTTACAACCTGACATCCGATTTCCATCCTTTCGGTAGTATTTTAAAGGTATGATTTATACCTGTTTCTAATTTAGTAAATGCAACTTATAACGAAATTGAAACGGACAAGAGTCCACCACTTTTACCCATTTTTCATATTACTGTAAACAAAATTAAGTAATTTCATATAATCATCCATACTACCAATATCGTATCTTTTTCCTTCAATTAATTTGCCGTATATCTTTTCTGATTGCAACAATGCTTTCATGCCATCTGTCAACTGATATTCACCACCAATACCCCGTTTAATCTTCTCCAATTGCTCAAAAATCATTGGTGTAAATACGTACCTACCTATGACTGCTAAATGAGAAGGTGGGTTTTTCTTTGGCTTTTCAACGATATCAGTCAACCTATAAGTATCGTTACTGTGTTTTTTTCCTTTTATTACACCGTATTGATTTAAGTGCTGTTCGTCAACTGTTTGTAAACCTATGACGCTCTCTTTATATTTCGTAAATTCATCAATTAATTGTTTCAGACATGGAGTATGTTTATGGAGAATGATATCATCAGGTAATAACACAGCAAACGGCTCGCCATTTATAAATGACTTTCCGAGACGAATGGCATCCCCTAGACCTTTCGCAATAGGTTGGCGAGTATAGTGGATTTGTATATTAGGTATATTAGGGGCATCCATCAAATGCATTTTATTTTTTCGCTCAAGAAATGCTTCAAGTTCAAGTGAATGGTCGAAGTAGTCAACGATAAGGTTTTTTGATCGAGAAACAACCATTAATACTTGCTCAATTCCTGACTCCATTGCTTCTTCCACTACGTATTGAATGGCGGGTTTAATACCAATCGGAAACATTTCCTTGGGAATAACCTTTGAGATTGGTAAACTACGTGTTCCATATCCTGCTGCTGGTATGATCGCTTTTTTAATCACGTCAACCTCTCCTCACTTACTATCTTTCCGTTAGATAATTACCTTCCTATATGTTATGCAAGAAACCTCTCTCTGCAAGTTGACCATAATAATATTACTTACAACCATTATTTTTGGGCTCCGCTTTTGTCACAAAAATAGCCATAACAAGAATAAAATATGAACAGACACGGAAGGAGGGATGGATAAGGTGAAAATTTGCTTTATTTGTACCGAAAAGCTTCCATCACCATCAATTAGAGGAGGGGCGATCCAGCTGATGATTGATGGGGTGCTTCCATATTTAAAAGATAATCATGACATAACAGTTTTTTCAATCACTGACCCTGATCTACCTGTTAAGGAAGAGCGTAGTGGAGTAACCTTTATCCGTTTTGACAGAGAGCACTATAGATCATTAGTAGCAGAAGAATTAACTAATCATTCTTTCGATGTAATCCATGTATACAACCGACCTTCAAATGTGCCACTATATAAGCAAGCTTCTCCATCTAGTCGCTTCGTCGTTAGTCTTCATAATGAAATGTTTGCAGAGCATAAACTTCCTCTTGATGAAGGTCAACAAATTGTACATGACGTTGATGCGATTACGACTGTTAGCAATTATATTAAACAAACAGTGCTAAAACGATTTCCTGAAGCTGAAAAAAAAATAAAGGTCGTCTATTCTGGTGTTGATTTACAACAATTCATTCCTCTATGGTCTTCTGAAGGCAAACGCATCCGCCATCGATTACGTCAAAAATATAGTATTGCTCAGCATGAAAAAGTCATATTATTTGTCGGACGTTTAAGCCAATCCAAAGGCCCTCATATATTACTTGAGGCAATGAAATATATATTAAAAAAGAATGAACATGCTGTTCTCGTTATTGTTGGGGGAAAGTGGTTTAGTGATAATAAAATGAATGGCTATGTTCGCTCATTGTACAAACAAGCACTTCCATATGGAGATCGCATCATTTTTACAAAATATGTTCCAGCTGAACATATTCCACATTTATTTCTAATTGGAGATGTATTTGTATGTAGTTCTCTTTGGAATGAGCCATTAGCGAGAGTCCATTATGAAGCGATGGCTGCTGGTATTCCAGTAGTTACTACTAAGCGGGGCGGAAATGAAGAAGTTATGATTGATGCAATGAACGGTCTACTTATTTATGACTATAATAATCCTTTGGAGTATGCCAAATCGATCAATTTTATTTTATCACACCCGTCCATTGCGAGGGGGTTTGCTAAATTTGGCAGAAAATTCATTGAAGTTAACTTCCAGTTTCACCACGTCGCAGATAGGTTAGAAAGGGTATACAACGAAGTATTTTATGAGGAAAATCAAAAATAGAGCCTAGCAGTTTAATACTATTGTTGTACATTTTGCCCTTGTTACGGAAAAACTCCAACAATTTGAACTCAAAACAAAAAGCGGCATGTTGCTGATTTTTGTTTTTTGCTGTTTATCGCATTAATTTCTTGTTTTTTCTTCTTAGGCTCCTTTCGTAAACTTTGTTGTTAATATGTAAATTTATAAAACTACTGAGTTTCATATTGTTTTATAGTCTTTTGAGAAAAAAGATGCTAAGAACATTAGTTATAATCCTGTATAGTTCTAATTTCGAAAAGCAACAATTAATGCAAAAACAGCTTTTGCTTAAAAGCTATGGTAGTTGTCAAAGGCTCTTTTCGTAAACTTTGTTGCTATTGTTATCAATTTAATACCAAAAAATGATTTTTATATTGTTAGTCATCGTTGTACAGAAGAAAAAGTGCCACGAACTCTAGTTGTGTACTGCTTTATTTCTTAAGAGGAAAAACAACAATCAACGCGAAAACAGCATTATCAAAGAACGTCTTTCTATTCTATAAATAACAACACAAATGCCAAAACCATCAATTCAACAATTAAAGTTAAAAAGGTCAAATCTCCAATTTCTATAACTTGTATTTTGAGATATTTCCTCTTTTACAAGCTATGGAACTAAAGATCTGACCTTACAGGTTGTAATTTAAAGTTTTTTAATCTTCTTCGTCATCGTCATCTTCATCTTCATCTTCTTCGTCTTCTTCGTCTTCACCTATGACATATTCATAGACATTACCATCTTCATATTCTAGTTCGATTTCTAGCTCTTCAAATGATAAGTTTTTAATTTCTTTCAATACAGCCTTCAAAGCCTCCTCAGGACTTACATTATGTGAAAGCTCAAACCCTTCTTCAAAATCAATATCTACTTTTACTGAAATAACTTCACCCAATTGTACTCCTCCTCACCCGAAATTCATTACGCTAACATGATATGCATCTTGCATTAAATTATTGACAAAATAATATTGAATTTTTGAAGGGTAAATGATTTACTAGCCCATAGTGACTTTTTAGCTACTCCAACCTATTTCGCACATCTACATGTTTTTAAAGACTCTTTTCTTCGTAACCTTTGTGGGTAATGTTATCAAATTAGTACCATAACAATGGTTTTATATCGTTAGTCATTATAGTCCACAAGAAAAGGTGCCACAAACTCTAGTTGTGTACATGTTTATTTCATAATACGAAAAACAACAATCAATGCCGAAACAATCTATGATAAACGTCGCTATAAAGAAGCTAAAGTGGGGATTTTATTTGTAAAAGGGTTTATGTCTTAGTATGAGTAACGAAGACAGCCTAAAAATGAGAAAACTGCATCACTGTATCTTATGGCAGAAATAAGTTTAATCATTGCTTATATATATAGATGGTTTAGGTAAAGGGTCAGTTGAAGCAATCATTATTACCTTTTCTTCCTCAAGTATTTCTTGATCAAACTCGGCAGTATCTTTCGCTTTTATTTCTTTTGTTTTCTCTGAGTCTTCTTTCACATTGTAAACTTTATCCATATCAACAACTTTATCTGATGACAAACTACTTAATTGGTCTGTTGCATCTTTAGTCTTATTTTGAGTATTATTCGTTTCTAACTCTGGTGATTTTTCTACATAGCGATCTTTACCATTTTCATCATTAAATAATTGTTGTAAACCTTTTTTTGATTGCTGTTTGCTGCTCTGGTTTTCATCATCCTCGATTTGACCCTTCGTAACTTTATCAATTGGATGTGTTATTTTTTCTTCAAGCTTTCCTCTAGATGATCCTTCATCTTTCCCTTCCTTTAAATTCTTAATGTTACTTGTATTAAAAATAGGGTATTCACCGAATTCTTCTTCTAAAAGAATACGATATAACGCCTTCTTAGATCCTTTGCGCCTGTTCTTTCCTGTATCTTCATGACTATGACTACTTTCTTCCATTACTTGATAATTATCAAATTCCTTTACATGACTATTGAACTCCTCATGCCCATCTGTAATCGTATCTCCCTTGGCTGTGATTTCTTCTGTGTCTACACTTTCTTCCAGAGCAGTTATTTCATTACTGATTCCATCTAGTTGCTCGTTCTTTATACCTGATTCCACATCACTGTTTTCTTGGATTACCATATCATCTGTCACTGTATTTACTGTCGGGTATTCCTGTAGGATTACTCCTTCTAGTGAGGATAAATGATTTTTTACGGCTAATTCATTTAAGACAATTTGATCTATATTATCAAGAATTTGTTCATACTCTGTAGTACTCCATCCCATCGGTCCGGGTGGTGAAAATGTAAATTTAGCTAAATCAAGTTTTGGGATATTATTATTCGTGTTGTCAGACTGATTTTCAGCCACATCATTCACCTCCTTTTCCTTCTTTTATACTACTAACTATTTCACGGTACTGATGTAAAAACTGTTCTTTTGAATCTTCCACCGCAATAATATTTTGTAACGCCCAAATATATTTTTCATTACCCCAAGATCTTTTCTGGCTTAAATAGTATTTGTGTATAATTGAACAGAATAAATACGGAAATTCTAAGTCAGCCCATAGCACTTTGTATTGATCTGAAGTTAACGGATTAACAGCTTCATATGAACGAAGCAATTCAACAGCTAGATCAGTATCCCATACCGATAATTTTTTCATTAGTTTATTTAACAGAATGCGTAAATCTCTTGATGGTAAGTCATACGTAATTGAATGTAGCTCTCTCATAAATGGGTGTCCGTCAATTTCTGTAAATCTAGCTAGTGTAAAGTCCTGTTGACAGTAGCTCCTCTCCTCAATTGAATTCTTAGTCCATTGGTCGTACTGACCGTTGTCAAGAGTTCTTAAGGCATTTTGTCCTCGTTCAAGCATTTTGTCCGCATACATTAAAAATAACTTAGAAAATTCGTCCTCTGGATAAGACTGTGCTAACTGCTTATTCCCTGCTAATTCTTGCAATTTCCATCGATATAATTTATGCCATTTGTCAAGTCTACTACGCTTTTTACTTTCCGACGCTGGAATATACCCTTTTGAAGAAATATGAAATTGTGCGGCAAATGCAAATGTTTTCTTCATCTGATCCTTGTTGTAATAAATCATTTCATTTCCTACTACTTTATCGTATAACACATATGAATAATCTTTTGCCCCGAGACAAATAGCACCGTTTGTTGTTTTATGAATTGGTGTTATCGCCAAATTATTTTTGTAGAGATGATCATGTGCTCCAGCAATAAATAACATTCTTCTAGGTTTTATTTGTGCCTGTTTCAGTATTTTAATACCATCATTTGTCTTTACTTCCCAAGTTGTCCTTCCACTCCGACTTTCGATGAGATGAACATCTAATATTTCAAATGGATAGAACTTTAATACCCGATTCAAATAAGAGGTGTCTTGAGTATGCTGTTGTTCCAAATACTTTCACCCTTTCAAAGGAGGATTCGTGTTAGTTGACGAATTAGCTCATGCTTGTTCATACACACGTAACAAATTCTCTGCTACCCGATGCCAGTTAAAGTCACGTTCAACGATTGATCGCCCATATTTACCCATGCTCCTACGTGCATTTGCATCATTTAACAACAGGTTAATTTTCTTCGCATATTCACTAGGGTTTTCAAAATCATCAATGATATAACCATTTTTACCTTCCTCAATGACTTCTGGGTTTCCACCACGCTTACTCGTTATAATTGGTAAACCAGCAGCCATCGCTTCATAATGTACACGTGCCAATGGCTCTTGCCATTGTGAAGAACAAACAAAAACATCTGACATCGCATATAACTCTGGAATATTTTTCGGTCGTACAAACTTAATAAATGTCACATGCTCTTTGTACATGGCACCAAAAGTATATAAATGACGTACATAATTGTTAACATTATCATCACCGAACCATTTGGACCCAATAAAAACCATCATAATATCTGGATGTTTGTCTATAATTTGCGGCAAAGCTTGAAGGAGTAGATGTGGACCTTTAACTTTACTTAAACGACCTACGAATAAGACAATTTTTCTACCTTGTAAATTTAATTCGTCCCTAATTCGATCTCTCGTACTCTTACCATTTCCTGTCCACGCTGGATGGTAGTGATCTATATCTACTCCTGAATAAACAGTCGATGTTTTGTTTACGGCATCTGGAAATCGAGATGTAATCGTTTCTCCAATAAAATTACTAACCGTAACAATTTTTGAAACATTTTGTATACAATCTAGTCCCTCACTGTCAGTCATTTTTTCATAATCAAACATTTCATTGTGCACACTTAAGACAAATTTAGTGTGGGGTGAGGCAGTAGCTAGAGTCTTTATCCAATTTGGACGATTACATAAATGTATGACATCATAATTTTCAGCTTTAATATGAGCTTCAATTTGCTCAACATATCGATCTGCACTAAACCGAACATATTTCACACCATTTGTTTGTTCAAAATCAAGTAACTCAGCATCTGTAATTGAAATAACTGTTACATCATGCTTTTGAGCAATAATTGACGCAACCGATTGTAAATATATTTGAATCGCTCCACCTCGTATTGCAGGTACAGGTAGTTTCTCTGTAGCGATTAAAGCTATTTTCATAATCAACCTCCATTCATTTACGCTTAGTAAAATTGAGATAAACTATCCTTATTTATTTATGATACGAGTTTGTAAGGAACGTTGTTCCTAATTACTTTTCATTTTTTAAAATGTAGGCACGTTACCTGATACATTGAAAAATGCTAGAACTAGGAAAACACCTATTTTTTTATGAAACTGAGAAAATTGTTGGCAACTTATGTTGGATAACCATACATTAATCATAGAAGGATTGGAGGATGGTGACTAGATTGATTGAGGATCAAATGATAGTTGATCAGTTTGAAGAAGAAGAAAGTGAGTATGTATTAACACCAGAGGAAGAAGAAAAGCTGTTAAAACTTGCAGAAACAATTATGCCTTATTGGGATTTTTCAATAACTAACATTGAAGTTATCCAAGGAGGGCAAATGGCACTCGTATGGAAAATTTACACAACAGAGCAAGTCATTTGCTTAAAAAGAATTCACCGCCCTGAGAAAAAAGCGCTTTTTTCAATTTATGCTCAACATTACTTAGCACAAAAAGGTATGAGGGTACCAGGAATTATACCTAATAAGCATGGTGAGCTCTATTCTAAACATGGACCATTTTTGTTTGTTGTCTATGATTGGATTGAGGGCAGACCATTTGAATTAACCGTTACTGAAGATGTCGAATTCATGATGAAAGGGCTTGCAGAATTTCATTTAGCATCAATAGGTTACTTGCCACCACCTGGTGTTCCAGTATTTAAAAAGCTTGGCAGATGGCCGAATCATTATATTAAAAGGTGTCAACAGATGGAGACATGGAAGCTAGTTGCACAAAGGTTTCCTGATGAGCCTTTTTCACAAACTTATTTAGCTGAAATAGATGCATTTATTGATGAAGGACGTAATACATTACAGAGACTATTGGCATCAGAGTACCCAACATGGGTGCAAAGTATGGAAGCTACACCTACTTTATGCCACCAAGATTATGGCACAGGTAATACGTTGTTAGGACTAGATGAGCAGATATGGGTAATTGACCTTGACACCGTATCGTATGATTTACCAATCCGTGATTTACGCAAAATCGTCATACCATTGCTAGACACTAGTGGTGTTTGGAATGAAGAACAATTCAACATTATGATCAATGCTTACGAATCAATTTCACCTCTGTCTCCAGCACAAAAACAAATTATGTTTATTGATATGTTGTTCCCTTACGAGTTATACGATGTGATCCGTGAACGATATGTACGTCAATCTCCTTTATTACCCGATGAATTAACTGGAGCGATGGAATATGAACGTATTAAATCAACCGCGTTAAATAAATTGATCGCTCAAATATAACAAAAGCTCTAAATGTCTATACGACAATTAGAGCTCCCACCATACAGCTACGACAATCCTACCATCGTAATTAGTTCAACCTCATCGATATTAATTGTAATTGTATCGCCAGTATCTATCAAATGCATTGAAATTTTTTCATCCGTTTGCTCAATAATCGTGCCTTCAAACATATCATTGATTGTTTTGATTTTACATTTTACACGTGGTAGTTGTTTTGGCGGATTTGCTAAAAATTTCACTTTTTCTACTAGATCCATTTCTTTAAAAGGTTTAATTGAAGATTTCTTAGCATATTTTCTCTTTTCTATTACATTTTCAGTATGTTCTATTTTTTCAACACTATCTTTGTTATCGATGTTATTTATGTCATTTTCATTTATGGATTCACTATTATCCACCTTTGCTATAAATGTTTTTTGCATAGATGATTCAATTGTACTTAAGTTGGGTTGTATAATATACATAAATGGTGTATTTTTAATTTTCTGTTTTTCTTTCATGCTCTTTCACTCCTTAATTCAATTTCCATCAATATATATTTATGCACTTCGTACAACAAATTACCTAAAAATTTATGAAAAAAACCTTCTTTTCATTTGAAAAGAAGGTTTTTAAAACGATATTTACTTTCGATTATCAATTTATAAACTATTATTTATGTCGTTTTACCTTGCTAGGATGTGATATCCGGAATCTACGTGGATATTTTCACCAGTAATACCTCTTGAAAAGTCACTGAATAAAAACGTAGCTGTGTCACCAACTTCTTCTTGTGTTGTTGTCCGACGAAGAGGTGCACGTTCTTCAATTTCTTTTAGAATAGAGTTAAAATCACTTACACCTTTTGCTGACAATGTTCGGATTGGTCCAGCGGAAATTGCATTAACACGTATACCATATTTCCCTAAGTCATTTGCTAAATATTTCACACTGGCTTCAAGTGATGCTTTTGCAACACCCATCACATTATAGTTTGAGACGACACGTTCTCCACCTAAATAAGTTAAAGTAATAATACTTCCACCTTCTGTCATAAGGTCCTTTGCTTCTTTTGCGACAGCTGTTAAAGAGTATGAACTAATGTTATGTGATAATAAGAAGCCGTCCCGAGATGTATTAAGAAAATCTCCAGTTAGCTCTTCTTTATTTGCAAACGCTATACAGTGAGCAATCCCATGTATAGTACCAACTTCATCTTTTATCTTGCTGAAACAATTAGCAACCTCTTCATCGTTTGTAACATCGCAAGGTAAGACGAGTGCATTATTCCCTTCCAACGTGTCAGCAAGATCACGGACATTTTTCTCTAAACGCTCACCTGCAAATGTAAAAATAAGTCTTGCACCAGCATTATGAAGTGAACGAGCGATGCCCCATGCTATGCTACGTTTATTTGCAACGCCCATTACAACGTATGTACGTCCTTTTAAAGAAAAAGACATGTATATCCCTCCTGAATTATTACAAGTTATTAGTACCTAGTAATAAAAATAGTATAACATATTTTTAATCACATTCATAATATATTTGTTATAAGCAAAGGGTCAGCTTCGTATATTCTATGGTCTGTATCATTTATTGCATAATGGATACAGCATATAGAGTATAGATTCAGACCCTTTTTTTATTAATCAATAATTATGCAATAACTTTATTCACCAAATTCAAGTACTCTTCTTAACTCTTCGACATACTCTCGTGACCCTGTTACAATGAGTCTATCTCCCATTTTCAGTTCAGTATCTCCGTGTGGTACGATTGAATCTTTTCCTCTAAACATTCGAACGAAAATCACATCACCAGTAAAAGGAAAATTACGCAGCATTAAACCATCGTATTTAAGATTATTCATATTGATTTGGTATAACGCAGTATCTTGATTAGTTAAGATATTCATGACACTTGGAGACTCAATTAATGCCTTTAATAAGGCTTTGGTCGATAAGAATACCGAGAACACATCGACATTTCTTGCCTTTAGCTCCTCGTCTAAGTTCGGTGACTCTACCCTAGCAATTACACGATCCACACCATACTCTTTTGCAAAAATGGCTACTTCAGCATTTATTGTTTCTTCACCTGTTGTTGCTACAAAAATATCTACATCAAATACATCGAGATTCTTTAATGATTCAATCGAATAGTCAGATACTTCAACAATCTCAAACAGTGAATCAGCAATTTTCTTCTCTATTTTCTCTTGTGTAACATGATATAAAGTTGACTCATATAAAGCTGGGTTTAATTCTCGTGTCACCGTTAGAGTATGTTGATTCGCTCCAATAAAGGCAACCTTTAATTTACGCATTTCTCCTTCTTGTACTGGGAAGATTTTTTTAAATGCAATTGGAGAAACAACACTTGTTATAACTGCTACTAAAATAAATGCATCTGACATTTGTTGACTAATAATTTCCATCCGAACACCAATTGTTCCTGCTGCAATTACTAAGGACAAAGTAGATGTTAGAAGAAAACCAGAAGCAAGAACTGTTTTTCGATCATACCAAATTCTTAATATATAAATAGGGATTATTTTTGAAATAAACAAAGCTCCTAACAATAACGGAATAAACAATAACAATTTAGGATGTTCAAATAAGGACCATATGTCTAAATTTACCCCAACCATGACGAAAAAAATTGGTATTAAAAAGCCATAACCGAAAGAATCTAATTTATGGACTAGATCTGCATTTGGTGCTAAAAGGGAAACAAGTACCCCAGCTAAAAATGCTCCTAATATATTTTCTGCACCAATTGTTTCAGATAATGCCACTAATACAATAATTAATGCAAATACCGCCCGTGTACCAATCTGAATTGTCCCTTTAGACATAGTTTCAAGAAAAGATTGGTTACGGAAATACTTCCCTAATAAATAAAAGATAACCCCAACCCCAAATAAGATCAGTAATAGCCATGTGCTACCCTGTCCAGTATCATAAATAGAGACAAAGACAGCTAATAAAATCATTGTCACTAAGTCTGCAATGACAGCTACTAACAGGATCGTTTGTCCGATTGACGATTTCATGATTTGAACGTCTTTGAGTGTAGGAACGACAACGCCTAGGGAGATTGTAGAAATAATTAATGTCATTAAAAATGCATTTTCAATGATACCAAACCAGACAAATATGTATGATAAAACTAAGGATATGCCAAAAATACCTACAAAAATAAGAAATCCAACAAGAAATGGATTTGGTGCATCTTTTCCACTGCTCAATTTTTCCTTCTTTTTACTTCCAGCAAATGCCGAGAAGTCAATTTCTAGACCACTTAAAAACATTAAAAAGATGAAGCCTAACATCGATAGCGTTTCTAACCACATGTCAGGATGTACGATATTAAAACCACTTTTTCCAATAATAAGACCCATCACAATTTCTGCAACGACCAACGGAATGAGATTCAATCGCAGCCTATGAAGTAAAATTGGAGTTAAAAATGCAATAATTATTACGATAACTAGCGAAGTAACAGAAGCATGTTGCTCCATATATTATTCCTGCCTTTCTAAAGTAAATAGCTCATAAATAGTGTTGCCATTCCAAAATAAATTAAAATACTTAATATGTCATTGATAGTAGTAATAAATGGACCAGATGCTACAGCTGGATCTATTTTTAACTTGTGCATAATTAAGGGTACTAATGCACCTGCAATCGTTGCTACGATTAAGGTCGCTAAAATTGACAGTCCGACGAGAATACCTAAAAATATATTATGTTGCCAAAAATATACGATTATTGTAACAAGTACTCCACACGTAACGCCAGTTATTAGTCCAGTTCCTGCTTCACGGATAAGTAATTTCCATTTACTCTGATGCTCATGTTCTCCTGTAGCAATACCTCTCACTGCAACCGCTAATGCTTGTGTTCCAGTATTACCTGCCATCCCTGCAATGAGAGGAATAAACATAGCCAAGATTGCCACTTGTTCAAGCGTTTTTTCAAATTTCCCGATGAGGTTAGCTGTCATCATTCCTAAAAAAAGTAAAATAATCAACCAAGGTAACCTTTTCCGTGCTGCAGTTAAGGGGTTTTTGTCAAAACTGTCTACGTCAGAAATAGCTGCTAATTTTGAATAATCTTCAGATGCTTCTTCATCCATTACGTCCATAATATCATCTACAGTGATAATCCCTAAAAGGTGATTTCTAAAGTCTACCACAGGTACTGCTAAAAAGTTATAGTCCTTCATCTTTCTAGCTACCTCTTCTTGATCTTCTGCTACAGAAACTGCTAGCACACGATCATACATCATATCTGCAATCATCGTTTCATCATGAGATATAATTAAATCCCTTAATGAAATGACACCTACTAGTTGCTTCTCTTCATTGATCACATATACATAGTAGATCGTTTCTGCACGAGGTGCTTCTTTTTTTAAAATATGCATCGCTGAACGAACAGTTTGATTTGCATGAATAGCAATAAATTCAGTTGTCATAATACTACCAGCTGTAGATTCTTCGTAATGAAGTAATTCTTTAATTTCTCCAGCTGACTCGTCATCCATGATTGTTAAATAGCTAGCTGCCTGATCTTTATCTATTTCATTCAACACGTCAACAGCATCATCTGCATACATTTCCGCAAGCATATTAGCAGCAAAGTTTGGATTCATCTCGGATAATATCCGTTGATAATCTTCTTCTTCAATTTCAATGTTCTCAAAAATTGCAGCCATCTCTTTAGGTGATAAAAAACGATATAATAGCATTCTAACATTTTTATCTAACTTCACGAAAAATTTGGCTTGATCATATGGATGTAAGTCAAAAAACTTTTCTCTAAAATATTCAATATTTTCCTCTAACAGTAACTGAATCAGTTCATTAAAGTCTCTCAACGTGTCAAAATTTTTATTATCACTCATTTTAGTTACCCCCCCTCTCTAGTCTAAAATCACAATCCCTTACATTTTTTAAATGTTAATATCTAAATATAAAATCTTATCTATAGGAGGATGCTCAAGTTAACAAAAATTATGATAAACTAATTACACTGAATGTTGACAGTACTTTTTTAACAATAGCATTAACTAATCTTTATTGTTAGTAAGAGTAAAACGATGCCCTGTTCTCTTATTGAACACATGTTAATACATCCTTACGATAGCAATAAGACTCACTATTTTAACAGGAAAAATTTTTTTATACACATTATACTAGCAAATGTATAGTAAAATGTCGCTAGTTATGTCAAAATATATCGAAGAGAGAATAACTAGAAGAAGGTTTATACAATGGAAAAAGAAAAGACTCAACCAAAGATAGATTATATGATTGTGTTATTAATGATACTTTTTGTAATATATAGCTGTATTGCTATTTATAGTGCTAATTCAGCATATGTGACAAAACAAATTGTTTGGTATGTGATTGGCTTAGTAGCTATTCTAGTGACGATGATTATTGATTTTGATCGCTTCAGACAAATTTCTTGGATTTTATATGGTCTTGGCATGCTTCTTCTGCTCGGCTTGGAAATTATTCCAGAAGGAGATTTTGTCAAAAATATAAATGGAGCAACAAGTTGGTATCAGTTTCCAGGTGGGCTTGGTAGCTTTCAGCCATCTGAGGTGATGAAAATCTTCCTCATCATACTATTAAGTCAAATTGTGTTTCGCCACAATGAAAAATACCCTATTCGGAAATTCAAAGAAGACCTAATGCTATTTATGAAAATCATACTCATTTCGGGGCCACCTCTGTTACTTGTTATGATGCAACCCGATCTTGGTACTGCAATGGTATTATCCGCTATTATCGCGTCTATTATCCTTGTATCTGGAATCAAGTGGCGCTATATTGCAGCATTGTTTTTTTCAGTAATCTTAGTAATAAGTGTTGTTGTTCTTATATACTTCCTAAACTTTGACTTTTTCGTCGAATATTTTTTAGGAGGAGATAGTAATTCATACACATTAGGCAGGTTTTACGGATGGCTTGCTCCTTACGAATATCCTACCCAAGGGTTCCAGCTATTACAATCTTTATTAGCTATTGGATCTGGGGAGTTAATCGGGCGAGGATATATGACTGAAGGTGTACGTATTCCTGAATCACATACAGACTTTATTTTTGCAATTATAGCAGAAGAATTTGGTTTCATTGGTGCATGCTTGTTAATTTCTATTTTCTTCCTGCTTATTTATCGGATCATTCATACCGCTTTAGAAAGCAATGACCCATACGGCAGCTACCTTTGTACAGGAATTATAGGCATGATCACATTTCAAGTTTTCCAAAATATTGGTATGACAATAGGCCTTTTACCAATAACAGGTATTCCTCTTCCTTTTATTAGCTATGGTGGAAGCTCCTTGCTTACCTACATGATTGCTATAGGAATAGTACTAAATGTGCGTTCAAGAACAATCAAATTTATGTTTGATTAAGATACAGGTTTTTTATAAAGTTTGTTGCCATTATTACTCAATTCCACTCGGTTACCTTCTAACATAAGCTGTCATATTAGCTGTATAGGTAACAACAATTAGTATAACAACTGGGAAGACACCCCTACCTAAGCATAATACTCCTATTTATGAAGGTTTAAGTGAGAGGGATTTGGAATAGAATGAAAAACACAGAAAAGCGAAGCTCATTTGAAAAGAGCTTCGCTTTGTTATAGGTAGTTAGTCATTCAAACATCTAATGCTGAATGATTAACACCTCAACCTCGAGCACAAGTTATTTTTCAATTTATTGTCCAAAACTGTACTCTTACTGTCGCATTCGTATCCTTCATTGTCCAAATCTAATGTTTTATTGTCGCAATTGCACCTTTTATTGTCCAAACCACTAGTTTTACTGTCGCATTCGCACCTTTGTTGTCCAAACTAGAAACTTTTTCTGTCGCACCCGCAGTTTTTTAGCTACTTTTTTATTAATTTTTGCTAGACTTTCGTAATCGTGGCATGATGTAATTTTATATAACGATCTGTTTGGAATAGTGAAATGCAATGTAGTTTATCATAAAAGAAGAAAAGTTCTATGATGTTTTCCTACACACCTCGAAGTTAACTCGTTTATAGTTGACATTTATCTGAAAGGAAAATCATATTTGAAGAAATGGAGAATTAATAGTTCTAAATGCTAATTATTAAGGAGAGTACACAATGGACATTGACGTCATTGGAGATATACATGGGTGTTATAACGAATTCAAGCTGTTAACAGAAGAACTTGGTTATATATGGTCATCTGGGGTGCCATTACATCCTAATAATCGTTGCATAGCATTTGTTGGTGACATTACAGACAGAGGACCCCATTCCATACGTATGATAAACATCGTTTATTCTTTAGTAAAAAATCATCATTCATTTTACGTACCAGGTAATCATTGTAATAAACTGTATCGTTTCTTTTTAGGAAATAAAGTTCAAGTCACCCATGGATTAGAAACGACGGTCGGTGAATATAATCAGCTTAAAGTTTATGAACAGCAAGAAATTAAATCTAAGTTTATTGACCTTTACGAGAATGCGCCACTATATTATCAAATAAATAATAACAAATTGATCGTTGCACATGCTGGTATCCGTGCTGATTATATTGGAAGGAACGACAAGCAAGTTAAGACGTTTGTACTGTATGGAGATATAACGGGAAAGTTTAATGACGATGGGACGCCAATTAGAAGAGATTGGGCTCAAAACTACAATGGAGATAGCTGGATTGTATATGGTCATACACCTGTCAAACAACCTAGAATTATTAATAAAACGATAAATATAGATACAGGTGCTGTATTTGGAGGGAGCTTAACAGCCTTTCGCTACCCAGAAATTGAAACTGTCGCTGTACAGTCAACTATGCCATATATTGCTGAGAAATTTAGAACGTTTGATGAGGATGAGCAAAAAAAATAGTAACTGAATAATACTCTTGTAGGTTACATACAGTTAAACCTCAAAATAGTTCTGCAATCAGGTGAAGATTAACTTCACCTGATTGCCCATTAAGGTAAAGTACTCTCCTGTTTATCAAATTCAGTAGTAAGCGAATGCATATCATCAGGTATATTTTTTTGAAAGACTAACTCCTCATGTGTAATTGGATGACAAAATGTTAACTTGTGACAATGCAGAGCTTGTCGTTTAATATGTTGTTCTGTCCCACCATATAGAGTATCTCCCTCTAATGGATGACCAATATGCGACATATGAACCCGAATTTGATGCGTCCTGCCTGTTTCTAAACGTAATTGTACCAATGTATAAGTAGGATATCTTCTTATTACTTGAAAATGAGTAGTTGCCTTCTGCCCATCATCTCTAACTTCCCTTTCAATGATACTATTACTTTTCCTTCCGATTGGTGAAGTAATCGTTCCACAATTTAATGTCACCAACCCGTTTACTATAGCGTAGTAAACTCGTTTAATTTGTCCTAACTTTTGTTGTTGTGACAGCAAGTGATGTATATGACGATGCTTCGCTACCAAAACCAATCCAGATGTATCACGATCAAGTCTAGTGACAATGTGAACTGTAATTTGTAAACCCTTCTTCTTATAATAGTTCAACAAACCATTTGCGAGTGATCTTTGAGGATGTTGACGTGAAGGAATTGTCGGCATATTAGGTCGTTTGTTGATAATTAACAGATACTCATCCTCATAAATAACTTGTAAAGGGATATTTTCCGCAACAATACCTTTACCAATTGGTTCTTTAGGGAATACAACTACTACTTGATCACCTTGTTTTAGCCTGTAACGCACATTCTCAGACTTTCCATTTACAATAATATCTCCACCTGCAAACTTGATATCAGTCAGTGAAGCTTTTGAAATATGTTGCTGCTTCAAAAAATCACGAATGAGCTTATTGTGATCCTTTTCAGAAATTATCCATTGTAATTTAAAGTTTTTCAAATTGTAGTCATTCCTTAACAAATGAATCACGCACTCGTTTCCAAAATGGAAACGGTCGAAAGCGGGCAAACCTTATTTTCTCATGAGCAACCCGATATTGTATAGATTTAACCTCTTTATGAAGTAGTGTTAAATGATCTATAGTGATTTGAAAATCTACATCATTTACGGGTTTAAACAAGCATGTATGGTGCCCTGGCAATATTAAAGGTGAGCCAATCGTACGAAACACTCTATTGTTAATAGAAGCCATCTCAGCTACTTGTATAGCCTCTAATGATGGATGTAAAATAGCACCACCTAGTGCTTTATTATATGCTGTACTACCTGACGGCGTTGAAACACATAACCCATCACCTCTAAATGTCTCGAAATGCTGACCTTTTATTTCCACGTCCATAACCAGAGACCCTTCAACACTTTTGACAGTACATTCATTTAGGGCTAAATACCTTTGTTCCTTAGCTCCATCTAAGTAACGAATAATTACTTCTAATATTGGGTACTCAATCACTTGATAAGGTGTTTTTGCAATAGCTATAACAAGCTTTTCAATTTCATCTGGAACCCAATCCGCATAAAAACCTAAATGACCTGTATGTACACCGACAAATGCAGTTTTATCGAGTCTGCTTTTATAACGGTGGAAAGCATACAATAACGTACCATCTCCTCCTACAGAAACGACTATATCTGGTCGATCCTCATCATATACTAGATCAAAATCTAATAAGTATGTTTTCATTTTATGCATTAATGTATTTGATGTAGTGTCACCTTTTGAAGTTACAGCAAATTTCATTATCAACATCCCTTTTCAAGTAATCAACTGACTAATCTGAATCATGTACTTCCTTTTTCTTAGTAAAGAATGCTTGTGCCTCTTGAATTTCTTCACGGATTAAGGACATTTCCTCATCTAATCGGTATGCTGCCTCAGCAGCACTCTTTAAGCGAAGCTGGATGTCCTCTGGAAATTGACCACGATATTTATAATTGAGTGAATGCTCTATTGTAGCCCAGAAATTCATCGCTAAAGTTCGTATTTGTATTTCAATAAGAATTTGTTTTTCACCTTTTATCGTTTGCACAGGATATCGAATAACTAAATGGTGTGAGCGGTATCCACTCTCTTTATTTTTATTAATATAGTCTCTCTCTTCAATAATCTCAAAATCATTGCGGTTTTGTAACATTTCTACAACTATTTTAATATCATCAACAAATTGACACATAATTCTTAATCCAGCGATATCTTGCATTTCCTCACTTAAGTTACTGAGAGGAATATTTTTTTTTGCAGCTTTATCCAATATACTCGCAATTGGCTTTACACGCCCTGTTACAAATTCAACAGCTGAATGCTCAGAATGCATAACAAACTGCGAGCGCATTCCTTTAAGTTTTACTTTTAACTCCTCAACTGCTTGACGATAAGGAGCTAAAAACACGTCCCAATGTTCACCCATATAAAACACCACCATCTACTCTTACGCTGAAAGATTTAGCTCTTTATTTATATGTAACAGTATAATAAGACTTTGAGGTATAACTATGTATTCTACTTAGTTTGTTAAAAATATTTCCTCTACTTTACTAACCATTTCGTCACCATAGTTTGTATTTCCTTTAATATTATTAATTAAGTACTCCAACTCTTCTTTCATATTTTCAAGTTGAAGACGTTGATTCCCCACCTGTAAAACAGCTTGGTAATTATGTAAGAGAAGCTGCTTTAACCCATTCCAACAATCAAGTGGGATCTTTATATATACATACTCTTCATCACATTCAATGATATAAATAAAAGCAGTCTGATCTGAATCAACAAGCATTTGTTTCGTATCTTTCCCTTTAGTAATATTAATACTTGTATCATTTGAGCATAGTTGTATTAATTGCTCATTTATTTCGTAACTAGCTATCGTAATTATTTTTCGCATGATGCTCTCCTTCTATAGTGAATGTTGGTTTTATTTTATCACACTCTTGTATATGAAGATAATAATTGCGATTGTCGAAAATTAAAGAGATAATGTAATGATACAAATAGAAGGGACGTATTTAAAGTGACTCAAGAAATTGAAATTGAATTTAAAAATATTTTGACGAAAAATGAATTTAACAACATGCTAAATGCTTTTTCAATAAACAACACACATTTCAAATCCCAGATAAACTATTACTTCGATACAAATGATTTTGCGCTTAAAAGTAAAGCTTCTGCATTGAGAATCCGTTTAAAAGAAAATCAATATATGCTAACATTAAAACAGCCAGCCAAAGTCGGCTTACTTGAGACACACCAACCGCTTACAGATGACCAAGCACAAGGAGTACTTCACAACGATTTTTCCATACAAGGAGAGGTTCTTCAGCAATTAAAAAAACTTCATGTTCCAATTCACGAAATAAAGTATTTTGGTTCACTTTCTACAAATAGAGCCGAAATAATATATGAAGGTGGAACGCTAGTTTTTGACCATAGTCATTATTTATCAAAAGATGATTACGAAATTGAATATGAAGTGAAAAATTATGAAACTGGATTTGCTACATTTCAAAAATTGTTAAGTAAATTTCAAATTCCTGTGCGTAAAACAGAAAATAAAATTCAAAGATTTTATAATTATAAGGTCAAGAAAAAAGACAAGAAGAATATAGAAGAAAGTTGACAATGGAAATGTTCATTTTATAAATATATAAGGTTGTTATCGAATGAATTGTTGCTTATCTTATTAAGAGCTCACTGTGAATTTAACTAACATTTTGGGGCATCATTTCTACTCTTAAGGTTATATAATGACATGAGTTACTACAACTATAAGTGAAAAAAAGCAACAGAGTTTACGAAAAGAGCCATACATAACAAAGAAAAACAAAATGAACCCAATGATTCCATAGACATATCGACTAACTTTTGTCACCTGACATTCAATCATTTATATTCTCACAAGCTAATTGGATTTAGCGTTAAAAAGGACAAGCGATATGTTCACTTTAATAACGTGAGCAACGAATTAAAAACTCCTCGTTTATTAGAAAGATAGGTGAATAAATTGAGTATTGATCGTTTAAAAGTTATGATGGAGCTTCAGGCATTGAAAAACCTTCAAGCAAGCTCACCACAAACATCATTAAATGAGACTCTATTTGAAGAGCTCTTAAATGAATATTTAGTGGATTCAAATGCTCCAGCAGATGTTTCAGTCCAAAATAGTCAATTAACAGCACAAGCATATGCTCAACAACAGCTAAACGGAAGTATTGAAAATGACACTAGTACTCCAAGAACATATGATGAGATCGTAAGTAATGCTGCACAAAAATATAATATTGATCCAAAGTTAATTTTGGCAGTGATAAAGCAAGAATCCAACTTTAACCCAAATGCAGTGAGTAAAGCAGGGGCAACTGGTTTAATGCAATTAATGCCTACAACAGCTAAGGCGCTAGGTGTCACAAATTTATATGATCCAAAAGAGAATATTGAAGCTGGGACGAAATATTTACAGGATATGCTTAATAGATACGATAACGATGTTGAATTGGCTTTAGCTGCATATAATGCTGGCCCAGGAAATGTAGATAAGTTTGAAGGTATCCCACCATTTAAAGAAACGCAAAACTATGTTAAAAAAGTAACTAATACATATCACTCATTATAAAATTAAGGTGTTTTTTTTCTAATATTAATAGCTAAAAACCTTGATAGTGCCTCCTTTAATCAGGATGGTATTTTTTTGTGTACGAATTTCAGTGCTCTTTATTTGAGATAACTGTTATAGATTGCTAAAATAAACATACATTTACTAAGTTTTATATAAGCGTAAAGTCCTTAGTCCTCCAAAAGTACTATGGTGCATAGAGGCGTCATTGGATAATAAAAAATAAAGATGCTTAACCCTTACAAGTGTTGTAGTGCCTTTTCGACTTATGATGAAAATCTTTTTGTCTTCAGTCGAAAAGGTGTAACAATTAGAGAGGTTAGAGGTTAGAACTTAGAAATAATCTATTCTACAATAAAAAAGGAGTAGTCAACATGACCGATAAGATGTTAACACCATTTGTCGCAATAGGTGGCGAACAATTCATTGATAAGCTAGTAGATGAGTTCTATCTCCGAGTGAAGCAACATGCTGAGTTGGCTCCTATCTTTCCTAACGACTTAACCGAAACTGCACGTAAACAAAAACAGTTTTTAACACAATATTTAGGCGGACCAAACCATTATACGACTGAGCATGGTCACCCGATGCTACGCGCCCGACATATGCCATTTGAAATTACACCAACTAGAGCAAGAGCATGGTTACAATGCATGAAAGAAGCAATGGATGCAGTAAACCTTAATGGTCCTGTGCGTGAAGAGTTCTATAACAGATTAGTATTAACGGCCCAACATATGATTAACACACCTGATCAAGGAACAGAGACGAAAGGGGTTTCATTTTGAAAAAGCAACAATCAAGTAATATGCAAAACCATACCTTAAGCTCTCATACACCACAAAGAAAACCATTAGAATTATACATGTTTGTTGATCCGCTTTGTTCTGATTGTTGGGGTCTTGAACCAATCGTAAAAAAATTAATAATTGAATATGGCCGTTTTTTCTCCTTGCGTCATATAGTTAGTGGAAAATTAGAAACTTTACAACTTAGAAGAAAGAAAAGCCATGAAAATATGGCTATGGTTTGGGAAAGGGCAGCAAGCAGAAGTGGTATGTCATGCGACGGAACAATATGGATGGAAGATCCAATTTCAACACCTTATGCAGTCTCAGTTGCGATTAAAGCAGCAGAGCTTCAAGGTCGAAAATCAGGGAATCGATTTCTAAGAAAAGTACAAGAAGTGCTATTTTTAGAAAAACAAAACATTTCTAACGAAGAAGTTTTAATTGAATGTGCAAAAGATGTAGGACTTGATGTTGACGAATTTATTAAAGATATTCACTCACCTAGTGCTGCAAGAGCACTACAATGTGACTTGAAAATCACTTCGGAAATGGATGTACAGGAAATACCTACACTCATCCTATTTAATGAACATGTGGAAGATGAAGGGTTAAAAATATCTGGATGCTATTCTTATGATGTTTATGTGCAGGTCATTCAAGATATGCTCGGTAGAAAGGTGCAAGCAGACCCAGTTCCTCCACTTGAAGTGTTTTTACAGCATTTTAGGTTTGTAGCAACAAAAGAAATATCTGTTGTCTACGATATGTCTTGTAATGACGTAGAACGAGAGATGAAAAAACTTGCATTGCAAAAAAAGGTTGAAAGAGTTCCTGTAAAATACGGGACGTTTTGGAGATATATCCAGTAGCTTAAAAAATTTAGTAACAGGGCTCTTCTCGTAAACTTTGTTGCAGTTATATTATTCCTAATGTAGATAATGAAGGTGTCCTTTTGCGCAACACTCAGCGTTTAGCAGAATTGATGCCACGAACGCTTGAGGTATACGTGCTTAAACCTTAGAACGAAAAGCAATTAATGTTTGCGATAATAGCCTAGTAGAAAGAGTCTGACCAATCATGTGTAAGACTCTTTTTCTTTTATCATCATTAAGTTTACCTTCCAACATGTATCGATAATGGTAAGTAAATAGAATTACGATTAGCTTGGTGTTTGTATGGGTTATTTTTATTCATTGTCCAAACCTTATAAACGAACATATATACACACGTTGTTCTCGTACTTGGACACCTAATTAACAAAATATTAGCAACGCAAATTTTTGTTAAACGCTTTTCACATAGTGGTGTTTTTTTACTGAAATAATAACCGAACACAACAAGTATTCTTAGCATTTTTTTACAATAATAGTAGTGAGGTTTACGAAGATAGACAAATAAAAAAAGCTTAGTAATCATAAACTAAGCTTTTTTCATGTATGTCTAAAGACAACAAAGGGGATGGGAGAAATTTTCACGGTCAAACAAGGGGTATTGTTTGTTTGTGATTAACTTCACAAGTATAATATAACAGATGAATGAAACAATAGCAACAACTCTGCTCACTCTTTCACAATTTTGTCATACATTACACTTACCCATCATACAATATACATTATAACCACTCGTACCACATTCCAAATATTATAATATTAACGAAAAGAAAGGTTGATGGTATGAAACTTGTCGTTGTACTATTTAGTATTTTTTTTATAGTTGCTTTAGCTATACAAATACTTGGGTTAATGCAAATTATCCCAATCTATATTAGCTCTCCTTTACTTTTTATAACTATCTTAAGTTTCATTATATTTCTTAACGATCGTAATCGCTTTCGTGGTGTTTAATTAAGGAAGTGCAACTCTTTTATTCATCACTTGGCTGGACAATAAAAAGGAATGGGGATTCCCATTCCTTTTTCGAGTTATTTTGTTAATAACTGTTCCATTTCATTTAACTTCTCTTCAAAAACTTGACAAGCTTCTTTAACTGGAGTTGATGAAGTCATATCAACTCCAGCTTTTTTCAATACTTCAATTGGATAATCTGAACTACCTGCTTTCAAAAAGTCCATATATCTATCCACAGCTGGCTGACCTTCGTCAAGGATTTGTTTACTCAAGGCAGTAGCAGCACTGAATCCAGTAGCGTATTGGAATACATAGTAATTGTAATAGAAATGAGGGATTCTTGACCATTCAAGACCGATTTCTTCATCGATGACAAGATCATTTCCAAAATATTTTTTATTTAAATCATAATAAGTCGTTGTTAATAATTCGGCAGTTAACGCTTCACCTGCTTGCGCTTTTTGATGAATAAGGTGTTCATATTCAGCAAACATCGTCTGACGGAATACCGTACCACGGAAGCCTTCTAAATAATGATTTAATAAATACAAACGTTTTTGTTCATCATTTATTGTTTTTAATAAATAGTCATTAAGTAGCGCTTCATTACAAGTTGATGCTACTTCGGCTACAAAGATTGAGTAATTTCCATATGGATATGGCTGGAATTTTCGAGTGTAGTAGCTATGAGCAGAGTGACCAAATTCATGTGCAAGTGTAAATAAGTTATTAACATTATCTTGCCAGTTCATTAGAATATATGGGTTTGTACCGTATGTCCCTGATGAATATGCCCCACTTCGTTTGCCTTTAGTTTCATGAACATCTACCCATCGATTATCTAGCCCTTCTTTAATCACTGCTAAGTAATCCTCACCTAAGGGAGTAAGACCTTTCATTAAATAATCCTTAGCTTCCTTGTAGGTTACCTCCATTTTTACATCTTTTACAAGTGGTGTATATAAATCATACATATGAAGTTGATCAACACCTAACAGCTTTTTACGTAAAGAAATGTATCTATGCAATAAAGGAAGATGATCATTTACTGTATCCACTAAATTATCATAAACTGATTCAGGTATATTATTAGTACTTAATGCTGCATGACGAGCTGACTCATAATTTCTCACTCGTGCATTAAAATTATCCTTCTTCACTGCTCCACTTAATGTACTAGCAAATGTGTTTTTATATTTACCATATGTATCATAAACAGCTTTAAATGCAGTTTCTCTAACTTGACGATCTTCACTCTCTAGGAAGCGAATATAACGTCCATGTGTTACTTCAACCTCATCCCCATTCTCATCTTTTATAGTTGGGAATGTAAGGTCGGCATTGTTAAGCATCCCAAATGTATTACTAGAAGATGCCATCACTTCAGATGCTTCGGCTAACAAAGCTTCTTCACTTGAAGATAGCACATGTGGTCGTTGACGAGTAATATCATCCAATGCCTTCTTATATAACTTTAATTCTTCTTTATTATCTAAAAACTCTTTAAGCTGACTCTCTTCCATGGCAAGAATTTCTGGAACTACAAATGATAAAGCACTTGAAGCTTGTGTGTATAGATTTTTTGCTCTGTCATCTAAGCCTTGATAGAAAGAGTTCGTTGTATCTTGGTCATAACGCATATGTGCATAAGCATAAAGTTTGCCAAGTCGCATCGTTATTTCATCTTGTAACTGTAATAAATCATATAAAACTTCTGCAGAATCTGCTAGTTTCCCATTATATTTTTGGACATTTGGAATAAGTGCCTTCACTGCATTAAATTCATTTTCCCACACTTCATCCGATGAAAAAATATCTTCTAATTTCCATGTATCTTCAATACTAATCTCATCTCTTGTAGGTATTTTCTTCACTGCTGCCTGTTCGGACATCATATAGCCTCCTTAAATTCACATTTCTAAATTGTTTGAACAATTCATACATAACTATATATTATTATATGATAGTAACTTATTCATTATATCATAATCCAATAAAACTGCATCTTCAGAAGATTTAGGTAGTGTAAATTCTTGTTTTACTTTAAATCCTTTATTTTTTATTTTTTTTATCACTTGTAATTTCTCTAATAAAAGCAGATATTCTCTAATAGCATTGGCATATTGTGAGTTTGTCACTAAAGGTAATGTTCTAATCGATATTTTATTATTAGTGATCCGTAGGTTCACACTATTAAGTATGTCATTGAATGTAAAAATTCCCCCATTACTATTCGTAATAATATCAACATAGATATAAGCTTGCCAAACAATCGAGGGTGTATTAAACCAATAGGAATAATTGGTCGGTATGCCAACTTCCGCAGGAATTAGACTCGGTGGAATTTCTTTTTCATATAATACATAAAGTAGTTTTTCAAGGTCTTTTGAAGGATAAACCGTACAATATAAACGCCAATACTTCTTTTTATAAGCCCAATTTTCATAAAACGTTTTCCCAAGAAAACCTCTTGATTTAAGCAGCTGATAAAATGTACTTGAATGAAGTGGAAGAGAAACTATACCGGAGAGGACTTCAGTTGAAGAGAAGAAAAGTGGATTTTCATTAATATAAAACTGCCGTTTATACGGACAAAAGTATATGATCTTGCCATAACGGGCATATTGATCTTCAATAAATAATGATTGAAACTGAGATACCTTCATGCACCGAGAAGTTATTTTCATAAAGCTAGCTGCTAAAATCCAAACTGGAATAATGCCATATTTTTTATAAGCCGCTGTTCGTTTGGCAAAAAGTTCAGTACTAATCGTAGAACATTGAAACTCAATCGCATATACATGATGATTGTCACTAATAATTAAATCAGGTCGCTGTTTTATGTTGCTTATATAATGCTCTAGCTTGATTGAAAATGGTTGTTTTTTTAACCACTCATATAACTCACGTTTCCCTTCCATATGATACTGAGATTCTGGTTCAATCGAAAATCTACACTTCTCCTTCGTTTGATGTGCAAAGTGAAATATTCTTTTCGTTCCAAGCTTAAGGTACATCATTTCGCCACAAGATGGACAATAAAAGCTTTCGTCTCTTTTTAAAACTTCAAGCTCCTTTCTCGTCCAGTTTTCAACTAACGATACTTGTTCATTATTACTTAATTTTGCTACTAACACATTGTCACCACCCTTTCTATTTGTCATTCAACTAAAATAGGAAAATCCCTTTAAACTATTTACAAAAATTGTGGTGCTAATATTTAATTAAATTTGCAATCACATATTGTAGGCAATTGTCAACGATTAAAAGAAGAATTGTTACTGATCGCAAGTTATAACCTGTTTTACCGTAACTTGGTAATTTTTATCGGTATACATCATAACCGCCTAATATAATTTGCTGCTATAGCATTAATTGTTGCTTTTCATTATAAGAGCTAAACATGCTTAATAAACGGTCATGGCATTTTTTCTTATCTAAAAAACCTGTTGCTCAAATATAAGTAAAAAAAGCAATAATGTTTACGAAAAGAGCCTAAATAAAAAAGGGTCTAAACCGCAAAGTTTGACCCTCAATAAAGATATCCTCGTTATAATAGTGGAGACAACAATCTTGCAGTTGACTCATATAAACGAACCCAAATTGGTCTCGTACTAAATTGCTCCTCGGTAATAATATCAGAATGAGCGATGTCATGAATAAAATCATTTACTAATGCTCGAATGCTATTTGTTCGATATAAGAATGCGTTCACTTCAAAATTCAAATGAAAACTTCTCATATCCATATTTGATGTTCCAATTGAGGCAATTTCATCATCGACAATTAGAATCTTACTATGCATAAAGCCTTTTTTGTATTCATATATTTTCGCCCCAGCTTCTAACAGCTCAGGAAAATACGAACGGGATGCATAAAATACAATCTTTTTATCAGGGCGTTTAGGCATCAATATTCTTACATCAATTCCGCTTAAAGCAGCAACTTTTAACGCAGTGAAAATATCTTCATCAGGAATAAAGTACGGAGTTGCAATCCAAACAGATTTTTCTGCAGAAATGATCATAGAAAAAAAGAGCTGCTTTATGATTTCCCATTCATTATCTGGTCCACCAGCAATTAATTGAACGCCGCCCAAGTTCTCTTTATCAATTAACTGTGGAGACAAATAGCTTGGAGTTAGCAACTTTTGACCAGTCATATAGTACCAATCCTGCAAAAAAATCAATTGTAGAGTCCGCACTGATTCACCTTGAACAGCTAAGTGTGTATCTCTCCAAAAACCAAAATAAGAATCTTTTCCTAAATATTCATCGCCAATATTTAGACCACCTACGAAACCAATAGTTCCATCAATCACTACTATTTTTCGATGATTACGGAAGTTTATTTTGTGGTTTAGAATTGGTAATTTAACTGGAAAAAAAGGAATCATATCCACGCCAGCTTTTCTCAATTCTTCAATATAGCTTCTTGAAAGTTTCCAGCAGCCAACTGCATCATATAAAAAACGAACTTGAACTCCATGTTGTGCTCGCTCAATTAAAATATCTTTGATTTGCTGCCCAATGTCATCATGCCTTACGATGTAATATTCAAGGTGTATATGATGTGTCGCCTCTCTTAACGCCTCTAAAATATGGGAAAATGTTTCCTCACCATTTGTAAGCACTTTCGTTTCTGTTGAAAAAGATATAGGGCTTTTTCCTAAATTCTGTGCAAGGCGGAAAAGAAGCTGTTGATGCTCTCCCATATGAGTAATTTTTTCCTCACTCCAATATGGTCCACCTTCAATTTTTAAATATGTCTGTTCATCTAATAACGCTTTTTTAGCGAATAACTTACGCTTGCGAAAATTACGACCAAATATTATGTAAAAAATAAAACCTAACAACGGAACACTACCTAAAATGATAAGCCATGTTAATGTTGCTGTTGGATTTCTATTTTCTAAGAAAATAACAAAACCAATGAAAATAACTGATAAACTAATAATTAAACTAGCCGCTCCTAGAATCCATCCTTCCCAATATTGTTTTGTAACATAAAATAAGGTAGCTATAATAAGTGAAAATACTAAAACCTGTAATGTTTTTTTCATTCCCCACACCGCCTCATACTACAGTTCTTCAATCTTAAGTTAGCAAAATTAATTAAAATTTGCCCACACTAACGTGGGCAAAAGTCCAATTGCATTACTGCATTTAATAACTTACAAGTATTTTAATAAAGCCGATTTCACTATTTCAGAAATCGGCTTCTATTATCTTGATGGGAAATGATTAGCTATTACCGCCATTGCATCTTCTTTAATGATTTCGTTTCCGTACTCTTCTAATCGATGAATTGTAACTGTTGTTTCTTGACCATACTCTAACAACAAGCTTATAATAGCGTCCAATTCATCTCCAATCATGTTTTCTTCATTAAATTCAACATATAAATAATATTGTCCTTCAAATGAAAATAATCGATTCTTGAATTGTGATGCATCTATTCGATGTGACAATGCGATAATATGTTCAAAATCATCAAACCTAAGTAAAAATTCGAGTTGTTCATCGTCTACTTGGTTAACATTTTGATTATAATCATCCTTTGCTGGGCTAAATTGCTGATCAAGTAACTCTTCAATTTTCTCATCAACAGGTAATTCCTTTATTCGATCTTCTGATAAAGGAATCTCATACCGATTCCCATCCTTAGAAAGTTGAGCTTTTGTAACGAGTACCTCAAGCCCTTTATCCAATGCTTGGACTTGTATCCATAACGGACCTTCCACCACAAAGTCTTCTTCTTGGTGAATTTCATCCATCATTTCCCAAAAAAGTTCTTCACTTCTTTCACGATTATACCATATTTCATCACGGTCAAATCCTCTTTCTTCAATATCTAAATATGAAATATAAAATTTTACAGTATTCTCATTTATACGTTCAATTTCCATATAATTAACTCCCTTCCATAGGATGTTTTTGAAGGGACTTATTTACCCCCGTGATACACTTTTTCACGATTATAATCATTCTTGTACTTTTATTTTATGATAAATGCAAAAGGAATGGAAATAAAAAATAGCGATTATTTAAAAACCATCTACTGCCCAATAAGAGCAGATAAAAAGCCTATTTAAACTTAATTAGTCCCCATTTTATGGACTCGTAGCTAGTTTATCAACATAGCAGTGCATCGTACTTTTTCTCTCCATCAAATCTTCTAGAGCGAGATCATTTATAACACGTAACACTATATAAAATATCATTTTTCAAAGATGCCATATATTTGTTATTTACTCGTCATAATGATGAATGTTGCTTACTATACTTGTACTATTAATAAAAAAGCTGCTTTCGCATTTTTATTTTGCTACCTAATAAATAATCACAATATAACCATCTTTTTGAGGCACCAAACACTATGATGTCATTAAATTTGGTTAACAGCCTTCATTTAGTAAAAGAATCAACTAAATTTATACGAAAAGAGCCATAAAAAAATAGCGATATTATTTACTTAACAGGAGGACGAGAATGGATTTTGATTACGTAATTACAATCATGATGATTATTGGAATTGACATCGTATTAGGCGGCGATAATGCTGTTGTAATTGCCTTAGCAACAAGAAATCTTCCTGAAGCTAAAAGGAATAAAGCAATCTTTATAGGTACTACCTTTGCTATTATTGTTCGTATTTGTTTAACTATTATTGCAGCTTTATTAATGACTATCCCGTTATTGTACATGATTGGTGGAATATTACTTCTCCGAATTGCTTATCAATTACTCGTGTCAGAGAGTCAAGATCAAACAACACTCAAAGCAAGTACTTCTTTATTTATCGCTATTCGAACAATTGTCTTTGCAGATATTATAATGGGTTTAGATAATGTAATTGCAATAGCTGGGGCCTCACAAGGACATTTTCCACTCGTAATAATCGGCGTGTTAATCTCTGTTCCAATTATTATTTGGGGCAGCAAACTAATATTATACATAATGGATCAATACCCTATTATTATTTATATTGGAGCAAGTATTTTAGCATTTACTGCCGGAAGAATGATTACGCATGAATTATATTTCACACAATTTTTCAACCACTATAATTACGTAAAACTCATTATACCATATATTTGCATTTTACTTGTAATTGCAAGTGGATATATTAGTAATCGGATCAGAGTAGTTCGTTAAACGGCACAAGACTTTTAAATTAACTACCTTTGATAAGCTCTTTATTTAGTCTTGTAAAAAAACTAGAATGCATCCACAAATCGGAACTTTGCTTTTGTTAATAGCATCTGACGAAAACCAACAAGCTATTCGTTATAAATCTCAGCTTATGCTATGGCCTTGATTGTTATATGACAATTTAAAAAATACGTACAAAATAGAGTTCGTGAAATTTTTTCTTCTTTAATACGAATACACACATATACAACCAATATTTGCGTATTTTTAAATTAGTATTAATAGCAGAAAAGTTTGCAAAATAACTTAAGCTAAAAAACTTCTACATCGAAATGTAGAAGTTTTTTTTATTCCAGATTATTGGTTAACTAATTTTTGCGCTTCTTTCAATTGAAAAGTTCGGACTTTACGTGGTAAAAACCTTCTAATTTCATCTTCGTTGTAACCTACTTGAAGTCTTTTTTCGTCAATAATTATTGGTCTCCGTAACAATCCAGGGTTTTCACGAATAAGACTATACAATTCATTCAATGGTAAAGTATCAACATTGACATTTAATTTTTGAAAAGTTTTTGATCTTGTAGATATAATTTCATCTGTTCCTTCTTCTGTCATTCTTAAAATCTCTTTAATTTCTTCGATAGTTAGAGATTCTGAAAATATATTTCGTTCTTTAAATGAAATATCGTGTTCCTCTAACCAAGATCTCGCTTTGCGACAGGAAGTACAACTTGGTGATGAATATAAAGTTACCATTGTTTCTTCACTCCCATAATTTATGTGGATAGAAAGCTCACATAAGAAATAATTTCATAAGATAAAAGTTACCAAAAGTTCAGTATATCTGATAAGAGAATGTATAACCAATTGTACGAGCAAACATGTTGTAACATTATAGTTATAAACAACTCTTCAGCTTATATTCTCACCTTTTGATACTCTCTAAAATGTTATACGTAAATAAATATAAAAAGTTTCAAAAAAAGAAAAAAAAATCTAAATTGAAATGAATCTAAATAAGTAATGTCTATCGATAATTATACAATAAATATATTTAGAAAGATATACTTTTTTCAATTAATTATGTGTAAAAAAACCCAGCGACAGCTAGGTTTTTTCTTATATATATTTTATTCAGGTTAAATTTTCCTAAAATGCAACTTGTATCTAATCGTATTGAATCTTTATGAGCAGACTGTTTTCTCATTGACTGTATTCGAAATAACAATTTAAAACGGATACAACTAGTTCGTAGCACCTTTCCTACATTAACGATGTTAACAATCGTTAAAACTAGGTTTACAAAAATAGTCTCCTGCTAATTTAATTTCTCTTCCCTCCAACACTTCTCCAACCGACTTGTGTATTTGCAGATTGATTAAAAGATTCAGCTTTCTTTCTTCCTCCGAAAAACTTTTCTCCAATACCATTTAACATGACTCCCATCATAGCGGTAATACCTATGATTAGTACAGCTACTATAGCAAAATCAGTAAAATAATCAATAACCATTCCAATACCTCCATTGATTTATTTCTATCGACCTTCACAAGTAATTTCCTAGTTCAACGGGGTATAATCTACATTTTCTGTATAGGAGTTACCTGCATTCCAAAGTAAAAATTCATTTATACCATTTTCATTCAAAGCTCTAATTTGATCCTCTACTTCAGCTTTGCCATATGGTTTATAGTTACCATTTCCTAACCAAGAAGCAGTAAAATCTTGAAGCCAAGGTCTAGAAATAGGACTATTAGCTAACTCCTTTAACTTCTCAGCTTCAACCTTAATGTATTCTGTAACTAGTTTATACGGTTCTAAATCTGGCTTTTGAATACCGAAATATGTTGTCCAATGACTAGGATAAATCATTGACGAAATAACGTCAACATTTGCTGATATTTTAGAAAAATTTTGCCCTATCCCTGGAGCTTCAGGCAATGTTGCTGTATAACCAAAAATATCCACTGATACTTTTACTCCATATGGCTTAAGCTTTTCTTTTGCATAGGCAACAAAATCTGTAACTGATTGAACACGCTTTTGAACATTATCTATATCCTTGCTTGCATATTCTCCCATACTGTACGATAAAATTGAATCGCGTTTTTCAAACCCTTCTGGAAATCTCACATAATCGAATTGAATTTCTTGAAACCCTAGCTTTGCTGCTTCAATTGCTATACCTACATTATAATCCCAAACTTCTTTTATAAATGGGTTAACGAAAGATTCCCCTCGTCTATTTGTCCAAATATTATTCTCCTCATTAAATGACCATTCAGGATATTTATTTGCAAGGACGCTATCTTTGAATACTACAATCCGAGCAATTGGATATATTTTCTTTTCTTCTAGTGTCTTTAACATAACTGAAGGATCTTTAATGTAGTTTTTTCCAATTTCTTTATATGGTTGGTTTTCTGGTATGTATGTCATATTTCCATAATCATCTTTTATGTCTATTACCATTGCATTTAAATCCGATGACTCAACTAAATTAACTAAAGAACCAAATTTATCTCCACCCGCTGAATGGCCTGTCACATAAATCCCTCTTACTGCGTCCGGGTATTCAAAGGACAACCCAGAATCAAACATGTAACGAGGTAGCTGTTCAGGTAGGCTCTTTTTATTTACAACTGACCTTTTTATAACGTGATTACTTACCGAAGTTGTCTCTATTTGCTTAGCATACCCATCTGTACCAAACAAAAAAAACAACATACTAGCAGTTATAAGTGTAATAAAATATCTCTTTATATTCATAAATGAGTGTTCCCCCAACTAAGATGAATTAATTTAATTATAAATCAAATAACTAATTTTTGGGGTAATGTTTATCAAATTATTTTATTTTTTGGCTATTATATTGTTGTAATTCGAGCATTTTTTGACCTATCGTTTGATTTAGCCTCAACCAACTTATATGATGAATAGCTCGTCTAACATTTTAATTTTCTTAGTGTGCTAAAATAGTGCGTTTATTAGAACATAGGACGGCTAGATAGATAATATACAACTTTCAAGTATAAAGGACAAGAAGTGTTAATTACTTAGGTTTGTTTCGCATCGATTGTTGCTTTTCGTACTAAGAAATAAATACGTATAAACCAGGCTTTCGTGGTATGTTTCTTCTCTAAAGACTATAATAATTATTTCATACACATTAGTTACTCAAATGTAAGTGAAAAAAAGCAACAAAGTATTCGAAAAGAACCATTACTAAAAAATATGGAAAACAACAATCCATGTTCTTAATAGAAGGCTTTCTCATTAATTGGTGTTTTCGAATGTAATCTCAACTATCATTCTTGGCATCTTGCCTTCTAAAAAACGATGTCAAATTTTTTGAAACTCCTTCTTACTATGCTAATTTGGTAACAATAGCAACAAGGTTTACGAAAAGAGGCTAAAAAAAGAAGATCCCTTAAAAAAGAGATCTATCGTTACTATTTCCGTTCTTCTTTATAACGTTTGTATTCAGACTCTGAGCAATAGACGAAATGCCCTGGTTTAATTTCTCTCATTGCAGGAGCTTCAGCGTCATAATTATGCTGCAAAGGGTCATAAATTATTCTTTTACGAGAGCGCTCATGTTCTGGGTCAGGCAATGGAATTGCTGATAACAGTGCTTTCGTATAAGGATGAATTGGATCGTTATAGAGCTCATCACTGCTTGCTAGTTCTACAATTTTCCCACGATACATTACACCAATTCGATCACTAATGTATTTGACCATCGAAAGATCATGCGCAATAAATAAATATGTCAATCCTTTTTCTTTTTGTAACTGTTTCATCAAGTTCACTACTTGAGCTTGAATAGATACATCCAACGCTGAAATAGGCTCATCTGCAATGATAAATTCTGGATCTACTGCTAGTGCCCTTGCAATACCTATACGTTGTCTTTGTCCGCCACTGAATTCATGGGGATAACGACTCGCATGCTCACGATTAAGTCCAACGATTTCTAGCAGCTCATGGACTCTATTCATTCGATCTTGTTTAGAAGAAGCGAGGCCATGAATATCAATTCCTTCTGCTATAATGTCAGATACTTTCATTCGTGGATTTAGTGACGCATAGGGATCCTGAAAGATCATCTGCATTTTTCGATTAAAAGATTTTAATTCTTTTTTCGACTTCTTCCCGTGGACATTCTCCCCACCAAAAATAACTTTGCCATCAGTTGCATCATATAAACGAATGACCGTTCTTCCTGTAGTAGATTTTCCACAACCTGATTCTCCAACTAAGCCAAACGTTTCACCTTTATATATATCAAAGGAAATACCATCAACAGCTTTTACTGTGTTTTCTTTGCTAACTTTAAAATGCTGTTTAAGATCTTGAATTTCCAACAATTTTTCTCTTCTATTCGTCATTTTCATTTACCCTCTTTCATGACTGCGTTTGAAAGATTCATATTGCTTTTTCATACGCTGCACTATTTCAGGTGGCTCAACTTTCGGTGCATTTTCATGTAATAGCCATGTTTTTGCATAGTGAGTATTTGATACTTTAAACATCGGTGGTTCCATTTCAAAATCAATTTTCATCGCGTATTCACTTCTCAATGCAAATGCATCTCCTACAGGTGGGCTAATTAAATTAGGTGGTGAACCTGGAATCGCATATAGCTCATCCTCGCTGCCTTCAAGACTTGGCATTGACCCTAATAACCCCCATGTGTATGGATGTTCAGGACTATAGAATATTTCATCTACTGTCCCAGTTTCAACAATCTGCCCAGCATACATAACCGCAACGCGATCAGCTACGTTTGCTACAACGCCTAGATCATGGGTAATGAATATAACTGCCATATCCATCTTTTCTTGTAAATCCTTTAATAACTCGAGAATCTGCGCTTGAATGGTCACATCGAGAGCAGTTGTAGGCTCATCACAGATCAATAGTTTTGGACGAGATGATAATGCAATCGCAATGACAACACGTTGCCTCATACCACCACTAAATTGGTGAGGATATTCATCCACACGCTTTTCTGGCATTGGAATACCTACCATGTCCAGTAAATTAATCGCTTCTTTTTTTGCATCAGCGTTTGACATACTTTGATGCTTGATTAAACCTTCCATGATTTGATGCCCGACTTTCATCGTTGGATTTAATGAAGTCATCGGATCTTGGAAAATCATCCCAATATCTTTACCGCGGATTTTTTCCATCTGTTTCTCTGATTTTTGGACAATGTCTTCACCATTAAACATGATCGAGCCCCGTACATACTCCCCTGGAGGTGTTGGAATAAGCTTCATAATTGACTGTGTTGTCACACTTTTCCCTGAACCTGACTCACCAACGATAGCTAGCGTTTCTCCTTTGTTTACATGAAAATTTACGCCACGGACTGCCTTTACTTCTCCTGCAAAAGTGTGAAAAGAAATAGCTAAATCGTTTACCTCTAAAATTGGCTTCATTTTTCTCCCCCCTATTTTCGTAGTCGTGGATCAAGTGCGTCTCGTAAGCCATCTCCAACGACATTAAAAGCAAAAATGGTTAAACATATAAATATAGCCGGGAAGAATAATTGCCACGGATAATATTTCATTGCTGGTACACCTTCACTTGCCATCGTTCCCCAGCTAGCGAGCGGTGCTGGTACACCAAGGCCTAAGTAACTTAAGAAAGCTTCAGTAAAGATCGCCGCAGGAACCGTTAATGTCATTGTAATTAAAATGGGTCCCATTGAGTTGGGAACTAAATGTCGAGCCATAATTCTTTTCGTATTTGCACCTAACGTTTGAGCTGCTAACACATATTCCTGAGACTTTAATTGTAGGACTTGCCCCCGAACGATTCTAGCCATATTAATCCAACCGGTTATAGACATCGCAATAATCATTGTTGTTAAGCCTTGTTCTAATACAACCATTAGCAAAATTACAACTAACAAATATGGAACAGCTGTTAAAATATCGGCGATACGCATTAATATTTCATCCGTTCTCTTGCCGAGATAACCTGCTAAACCACCCCAAATGATACCGATAATTAAATCAATTGTTGCAGCCGCTAAACCGATAAACAATGAAATTCGCGCACCATGCCAAATTCTTGTAAACACGTCACGACCAAGGCTATCTGTACCAAACCAATGTTCACTTGAAGGTGCTTTATTCGCTTGGGTTAAATCATTTGTCGCATAATCATAGGGGGTCAAGCTTGGACCAACCCATGCCATAATTCCGAGTATGAACAATAAAAAAATACCGAATACAGCTAATTTATTACTTTTAAAGCGCAGCCAAACATCTTTCCAAAATGTGATGCTTTTCCCTAATTTTTCTGCTTCATGTGCTTCAGCATTTGTTCGTTCGAATAATTCTTTAGGTAAGTTCTGTTGTATCGTTTGTGATTCTTCTAATTGTTTATCCATATTAATCCCCCTTCTCTTGAGCAAGCTTAATACGAGGATCAATTAATCCATATAATATATCCACTAAAAGGATTGAAACGAGTAACAATATACTATAAAACACAGTTACACCCATAATCGTTGTATAATCACGGTCTGTAATCGACCGAACAAAGTGGCTACCTAGACCAGGAATACCAAATATACTCTCGATAACAAAGCTACCTGTTAATATCCCAGCAGTTAGTGGACCCATATAAGAGACTACAGGCATTAAAGCATTACGAATCGCATGCTTGACAACGATAACGGTATTCTTTATACCTTTTGCTTTCGCCGTTCTTATATAATCTGAAGCTAACACTTCAAGCATGCTTGATCTAGTAAGTCGTGCGATAAATGCCAGCGGTGTCGACGCTAAAGCAATCGCAGGTAAAACATGGTAAGAAAATGATTCAAATCTTGCGACAGGAAATACCCCTAATTTTATCGCAAACACATATTGTAAGACCGATGCCATGATAAAGCTTGGTACAGATATCCCTAATACCGCTAAAATCATCACAGAATAGTCTTGCCATTTATTATGCCTGAGAGCTGAAATAACACCGAATAGTACACCAAAAGCCAATGCTAGAAAGATAGCCTCCAGTCCTAGTATTAACGACACAGGGAATCCTGAATTAATAAAGTCATTTACAGATTGACCCTTATATTTAAATGATGGACCGAAGTCCCAACTAGCGACTGAAACTAAATAATCAAAATATTGAACATACAATGGTTGATCAAGCCCATAATATTCATTTAATTTTTGTTGAATCTCCGGTGGTGGCGGCTTTTCCGAAGTAAATGGGCCTCCAGGTGCTGCCTGCATGAGAAAGAAAGTAACAGTAACAATTAACACAAGTGCGATTAACATAAAGCCTAAACGCTTTACTATATATTTAAACAAGGGTTTACACCTCCACAATATTCTGACAAAACCCTAATCGTAAAGAATGGTATACGGAGAAAGTCTCCATATACCATTACTTATTAATGCTATAAAACAGCTAATAATGTACATTTAACCATTTTGAAAAATATTATTCTTGTACGAAATAAGCCCATTTATATTGTGCATCACCTAAACCGGATACTACAACATCTTTTAAATTATCTTTTTTCACGTACTTATTTGTGTAGTAATAAATTGGCATTGCAGGCATTTCATCCATGAAGATTTCTTCAGCTTGTTTTAACAGATCTTTACGCTTTTCTGGATCAGTTTCCGTATTAGATTCATTTAACAAGTTTTTATACTCTTCATTTTCCCAACGAGTGTCGTTGTTGCCACCAATTTCTTTGTAAATTTCTAAGAAGTTCATTGCATCGTTGAAATCACCTAACCATCCAAGACGAGCGATTTGGAAATCACCAGCATCCATTGCGTCAAGATGAACTGCAAACTCTTGGTTTAACAATTCAACTTCTATGCCTAGATTTTTCTTCCACATATCTTGAATAGCTTGAGCAATCTTGGCATGTGCTTCAAGAGTGTTGTAAGAAAGTGTAATTGATGGTAAATCATCTACACTTGCAAAACCTTCTTCAGCTAACCCTTCCTCTAAAAGCTGTTTTGCTGTCTCAATATCTGCATCTTTAAAGTAACCTTGATCTTCAGCTTCAGGGAAGATTGTCGGTGGTATAATTCCCAATGCTGGAATTTCTCCACCTTGAGAAATATTATCTACAATCGCTTGACGGTCAATTGCATACGCGAAAGCTTTACGGATTTTTGCATTATTAAATGGTGCTTCTGATGTATTAAACTTGTACCAATAAACACCAGCAATTGGATTGATTGATAATGCACCTTGATCTTTAAGGGTTGGAAGTGCTTCTGTAGGTAAATTTCCTGTTGGGTTCCCAGCCCAATCCAATTCGTCATTATCAAACATCGTTAATTCAGTATTTGCATCATTAATCATGACTATTTCAATTGTTTCAAGCTTAACATTATCTGCATCCCAATAATGTTCGTTCTTTTCTAATATGATCTTATCGTTATGTTCCCAAGTAGTCATTTTGAAAGGACCGTTTGATGTATAATCATCTCCAGCATCTAAAGCCCAATCTGCGTTAGCTTCTGCGATTTTGCTATTTACTGGATAGTAAGTATAAAATGCTGTTAGTTCTAAGAAATATGGTGTTGGATTTTCCAATTGTACTTCAAGTGTCTTATCATCAATAGCTTTGACACCAACATCATCAATTGAAACTTCACCTTTTGACGCTGCTTCAGCATTTTTCACATAATATAATTGATATGCATAGTTTGCTTCTCCTGAATTAAGGACCCATTTCCATGCATATTCAAAATCATTAGCAGTTACAGGATCTCCATTTGACCATTTAACGTCATCACGTAGAGTAAATGTATAAGTAAGTCCATCTTCCGAAACTTCTATGTTTTCAGCCATCGCTTCTTCAGGGCTACCTTCTTTACCAATACGAGTTAATCCTTCAAACGTCTGTAATAGTACTGCTGAAGAAGTCGTATCTTCTGCTAAACTTGGATTTAAAGTACTAGGTTCAGAATTATTATTAATTCTTAGAGTTTGGTCTTCTGCTAAAGTTTCTTCACCAGTAGTACCAGTATCTTCTTCTTTTGCAGGTTCTTCTGCTGTACCACATGCAGCTGCGAACACGCTCAAAGCAAGAATTAATGTTAGAAGTAATGACATTTTTGTCTTCTTCATGTTGTGTTTCTCTCCTTTTCATTAAATTTTCATGTTGAGTAGTTTTAAAACCACAAAATTTATTATACAAGTTTTCGACTTAATGTGCATAAATTTTGAATACGATAATAATTGATATCCCTGATACGGTTACCATTCGACACGAATAAATAGTACTATATACCTATAAAATCGTTGTATTTATTATGTTTATTTTTGTTTTTATTACAAAAATAAACCAATGAAATATTTACCTATTGAACTTCCCCTTTCTATATATGTATTTTTATTACATTGAGTGAATAAAAAAAGTCGTTATTCTTTTATTGAAATAGTTTTTACTTACTCGCATTTTACAGTCTTTAGTATGCTAATTTTCTTTGTTTTTATAATATAAAGTTTGCATTTACTATTTTTTTTTTATATAATTTTGCAATACTTATAATTATATTAAAATGCTGTGTTTTTTTGCTTTTAACTAAAGATGATAAAGTTGTGACATATAAATAAACTTGCACTTTTCTCATTACATCATTCATTTTGTCATCTTTACATATCAGAATGTCCATTAGTTTAGGAACTTAAATATAAGGAGTAAAATGATATGAAAACTATTTTTTCGGGCATACAGCCGAGCGGATCCATCACATTAGGAAATTACATTGGAGCAATGAAACAATTTGTAGAATTGCAGCATGAGTATCAATGTTATTTCTGTATTGTTGACTTACACGCGATTACCGTACCACAGGACCGATTACAATTAAGAAACAATATTCGGAGCTTAGCAGCTCTTTATTTAGCAGTAGGCATTGACCCTCAAAAATCCACATTGTTCATACAATCGGAAGTACCTGCACATGCTGAAGGAGGTTGGATGCTCCAATGTATTGCTCATATAGGTGAGCTTGAACGTATGACACAGTATAAAGATAAATCATCAAGTCGTAATGATGGAGTTTCAGCTGGTTTGTTAACGTATCCACCTCTTATGGCTGCTGATATTTTATTGTATAATACTGATCTCGTTCCAGTGGGAGAGGACCAGAAGCAACATATTGAATTAACCCGTGATTTAGCTGAACGCTTTAATAAAAAATATAATGATATCTTCACCATCCCTGAAGTTCGAATATCTAAGCATGGGGCTCGTGTAATGTCACTTGTAGATCCTACAAAAAAAATGAGTAAATCTGACCCAAATACAAAATCATTTATTACTTTATTAGATGATGCAAAAACTATTGAGAAAAAAGTAAAAAGTGCCGTAACTGATTCAGACGGTATCGTTAAATTTGATAAAGATCAAAAGCCAGGAATTTCAAATTTACTTACGATATATTCCGCTCTTACCGGTCAGCCAATTTCATCAATTGAGCAACAATATGAAGGCAAAGGTTATGGAGTATTTAAATCTGAACTAGCTGATGTCGTCAAACAATCACTGACTCCTATACAAGAAAAATATAATCATTTAATGGAATCTAATAAATTGGACGACATATTAAGTGAAGGCGCTGAAAAAGCAAATTATAATGCAAATAAAATGCTAAGAAAAATGAAAAATGCGATGGGGTTAGGTAGAAAGATGAGATAGTTTCAGATCTTTCTTTACCTTCTCTAAGATAGGAAGTGTGACGTATTAAGTTTCAAACGTCACACTTTTTGTTTGCTTAAAAAACTATACTATAAATCCACTTCTATTTACCTTGTTCTATTAAGTAATTTTTCGATATCAATAGTTTCCTTTTCATAAATAATGGTATAATTGCTATAATTGATTATTTTAAGGGGGACTATTGTGTGCGAAAAAACAAGAACACGATGAAAATAGCAAAAAAACATACAAATCGTACAAAACCAAAAATAAACATACACGGAATTGGCATTAAAATAAATTTGCTATTTTTAATTTCTATGATTACTACCGGCTTGTTACTTATATTAATTATTACACCTTACGTCACAAAGAAAATGGAAGAAAATATACAAACTCAATCTTTGATGGTTGCTGAAACTCAGTTACAGTCATTACAAGGCTACGTTAACACAACAGTTGAAGAAATAACACTCATGTCAGAAATGTTAATGAATGAAACTGATCAAAATATTAGTAAAGGTTATTCTAGAATGCGCTCTTCAAATTCTAAATTTTTAGATATTTATCATATTAACGATAGCGGAAATGAAGAGTTGAGACAAGGGTATTCCATCTCACGTTCAGATCGAAGTAATGATGAAGCATATAATAAAGCCATGCAATCTGGTCTCTTTATTGGCAAGATTAAAGAAAGTAAATATACAATGGGACCCGTTTTTACATTAGAAGTGTCTAAAGTAGTAACAGATTTAGTTAAAAAACCGATAGGTGTTATTGGAACATACATAGATATCCGTACTGCTTGGAGGGAACTTAGAGGAACTGCATCCAATACAGACCAAAACATGTTCCTCGTGTCATCTGCAGGATTTGGAGTTGCCTCAGATGAACAGTCTCAACTAGAAACCAATGATCAGGAATTGATGTCATTTCTTGACCACGAGGGTGTAAGTGATATGGTTTCAAAAGTAGAAGGGAATGAGTTTGCGGAAGGTACTTCTCTATTAAGTGGGGTCGGAGTGTTTAAAAATGAAAATGGTGATGAGCAAGTAACCTCTTATGTATATGATCATGAGCTAGGTGTTGCAGTCTTTGTAGATACTCCTGTGTCAATCGCTTTTGGAGCAGTAACAGAAATACGAAATGTTATAATTCTTGTCATCGTCCTATCACAAATTGTGATTACATTTATAGCTTTTATATTTTCAAATCGACTTGTAAAGCCCTTAAAGAAATTAATGATCGTTGCTAAACGTATTGCCAAAGGTGACTTAACGAATACGACGAACATCACTCGTAAAGACGAGATCGGTCAATTGGCCAAGTCATTTGACGATATGATTATAAGTTTAAATGATATCGTTAGAAATACTAAAGAAGCCTCAAACGTAACCCTTAATACATCAGAACAATTGAGACAGACAGCTAACGAAGTCGCTATCTCATCTGAACAAATAACAGCAGCCATTGATGAAATTGCACAAGGATCAGAGTATCAAGCTGCTATAAGTCAAGAAACAGACGACAAAATAGATCAATTTATGGAAATTGCTACTCAAATAGATAAGCAAAGAAATGAGGTTGTTACAACAGCCGAAGAAACACAAGATACGATTGTTGATAATCAAACCATTTTGGAAGATGTCATCACCGGTGTTCAAGCATTAGCTGATGCGACAGATCAATCTTCTACTGAAGTAAAAATACTAGAAGATAGGACAAATCAAATTCGTACAATTCTTGAAACTTCAAGAGATATAGCTGATCAAACAAATTTATTAGCGTTAAACGCGAGCATTGAAGCAGCACGAGCTGGTGAGCATGGTAAAGGTTTTGCTGTTGTAGCTGATGAAGTCCGAAAACTTGCGGAAGAAAGTAGAAATGCCTCTAACAAAGTAGAAGAGATTATTTCAAGTGTGCTTGATTCAATATCCAATGTGAATAAAACAATGATACAAAGTATTGAACAAGCACAAAAAGAAACTGAGGCGGCCGAAAAAGCAAAAACGGCTTTACTACAAATAAATGCATCTATGGATAAAGTTGTACTTACGATCAATTCTATGAATGATTTATTAGGAGAACAAAAAACAAGTGTCACTTCAATTCAGGACCATTCAAAGCAATCTTCATCTTATGCGATGCAAACAACTTCAAGCACAGAGGAAGTCGCAGCTTCAGCTACTGAAACAGCTGCTAATATGGCCACTGTTAGTGAACAAATTGAGAATTTATTGTCAATGTCGCAAGAACTAAATAAATCTGTTGAACGATTTAAAGTAAAGCAAGACAACTAGAAGAATTAACGCATTCATATGTCTTCTATAGCTCAAAAATAGTCAGTGCCGATTTCCCTATATTCATATATAGGACAAGGGACTGACTATTTTTAAGTTCTCTTTCTCATCGAGCTGATTTCGGATTAAAGGCATCTTTTAAGCCCTCTCCTATAAAATTAATAGATAAAATAGTTAACGTTAAGATTGTTGCAGGGGGCACCCAAATCCATTGCTTGTTTTGAAGGGTATCAGTTTCTCTAGCAACTGACAACATATTTCCCCAGCTTGGGACGGTTTGTGGAACTCCGAAGCCAAGGAAGCTTAAACCTGTCTCGGCAACGATCATACTTGCAAATAAGAGCGATGCTTGAACTATAATTGTCGAAGCTACATTCGGGAGTAAATGCCTTGTAATCACTTTAACTGGTGAACACCCTATTGATTGTGCTGCTAAAATATACTCATTTTCTTTTTCGGCAAGTATTTTACTCCGTACTATTCTAGCAACTCCTCCCCATGCTAACACACTAATAATACCAATCAATACCCAAACACCATTTACTTTTCCTATAAAAATAGAATTTACTACAATGACGAATACTAAAAAAGGAAAATTTAAAATAAAGTCAGTAAATCTCATCAAAGCTCCATCTACAAAACCTCCAAAATACCCTGCTATCGACCCAATAATTGTTCCTAGCAATATGATTAAGAAAGTACACGACATACCAATTACTAACGATATTCTACCACCATATAGCAAGCGAGTGAAAACATCGCGCCCGCTTTTATCAGTTCCAAACCAATGGTCTGCTGAAGGGGCAAGTCCCATCTCTCCTACATTAACTCTTGTAATATCAGCAGTCGTTATATAGGGTGCTAAAAACGATATGATACATATGAAAGCAAGAAAAATGGCGCTGATCATGGCAAGTTTATTCTTTAAGAATTTACGACGAGCAATGGCCCAAGGAGATTGATTCTTTCTTGCTTTTTTTACCTTGATTGATTGATCTGTTTCTACTTCCATACAACCATTCCTCCTATTCTACTCTAATTCGAGGATCGACTATACCGTATAAAATATCTGCTATTAAGTTACCTATTAACGTTAATAGTGACAACATCATTACAATCGCCATCACAACTGCGTAATCTCTACTATTTATAGACCCTATGAATAAATTACCTATGCCTGGATAAGAAAAAATTGTTTCAGTAATAATTGCACCACCTACAAGTGCTGCAAAATCAAAGCCTAAAAAGGTAACAAGCGGAATGATTGAATTTCTTAAAATATGTTTATTATAAATTGTAGATTCTTTCGTCCCCTTCGCTCTCGCTGTTCGAACAAAATCTTTACGACTACTTTCGATAATATCATTACGTAAAAACTGCGTATACGACGCCGTACTAAATGCCCCTAATACGATTGCTGGTAATAAGACATGGTGTAATCTACTTTGCCAATATGCTAGTGTACCTCCTTCTAGACCGATCGTTACTGAACCATGTGATGGAAACCAACCGAGTTCAAATGCAAAGAAATATATTGAGACGATAGCCGCAACAAATGATGGAATTGCTAAAACTAAATAGTTAAAGCCACCTATCGTATGGTCAGCAATTGTATAAGGCTTTCTACCCGCATAACTTCCCATAAAAAAAGCGAGAACATACGTAATTAATAAAGAAGTAACGCCTAGCAAAATTGTATTAGGCAAACGCTCAAAAATGACTTGTTCTGCTGGAATTTTATATTTTGTAGATTTTCCAAAATCACCTTGAACAAAGTTTGTTATCCAACGCTGATACTGAACAGGAATTGGATCATTGTATCCTAGCTTTTCTCTCATTTCTTCAATATACTCTGGATTAGTATTTGACGGATCGATTTCTCCACCAAGTGGATCCCCTGGCATGAGCATTGCCAGGGAAAACACTACAAAGGAGATAAGGAGTAACATCGGTATCATGCCAAGTAATCTTCTTAGTATGAATTTAATCATCATCATTCTCCTTATCTAGCATTATCGTAAATTGTTACTCTGAAATATACCAAAGGTGAACATCATTTTGTGCACCTACTGAGTTAATATGCGTACCTTGAAGCCTATTATTCACTGCCCATAGGTCATACAACTCCATAATTGGTAACACCGGCACTTCTTCATTAAAGAATTGCTGCCATTCTTTATAGATTTCCATGCGTTTTTCCGTATCAGTACCTACAATTTCCATATCTAATGCATCATCTAACAATCTGTCATTTTCCGCATCTACCCAACGCGTGTAATTGAACTTTGCATCTGATCCCCATAATGGTGATGGGTCTGGGTCTGTCCCGGTATACCAACCACCATAGAAGACTTCAAGCTCTTGGTCATCATTTTCAAGCATGTCATAATATAAATTGACTTCAATTAAACCACCAGTTGCAAACTGAGCATCAAGCCCAACGTCTTGCCAATATTGAAGGATTGCTTGTGCACGTGCTTCATAAGTCGGATTACTCGTAGCATAATGTCCAAACTTAACGGTGAATTTTTCACCATCTGGATTATCTCTCAATCCATCACCATCAACGTCAACATAACCAGCTTCATCTAGTAACTCCATTGCTTTTTCAGGACTGTATTCAAATTGGTTCGTTAACATGGCGTTTTCAGCTGCAATCCAGTGCACAGAAGGAACAGGTCTATTAACTGGTTGTGCTAGGCCGCTAAAAAATGCATCAACCCAAGCTTGACGGTCAATTGCGTACAACATCGCTTGCCGTAGTTTTTTGTCCTGATATTTCTCAATATTCATGACGTTTTTATCGCCATCCCACTCTCCCATTTTGAAGCCAATATAGTAATATGATAATCCTGGTATTTCTAATAGATCGATGTTATTTAATGCTTCAACTTCGCCTAAATTTGAAGGGTGAACACCCATCATATCTACTTCCCCGTTCTCAAGTAAGCCTTTCGTTAACGAGCTGTCAATCACTTTAACTACAATCCCATCCAAATATGGCCTTCCTTGATAGTAGTCATCAAAGCGCTCCATCTCAACATATTCACCAGGAACAATTTTCTTTACTTTAAAAGGACCTAAACCAACAGGATTTTGACGAACCTGAGGTGACCCAGACATATCTTTCACTTCGATTCCTTCAAATTCAGCTCTATTCATTGGATATGTCCATAAATTCTCTAAATTATTGACTCGAGCTTTATCAAATGTGATTTCAATCGTATAATCGTCAATGACATTTAAGCCACTTATATTGTCAGCTTCTCCAGCACGAAATTCTTGTGCACCTACGATATCACTAACATTCACAAAACGAACTCCGTCATAGTCTGGATGTGCGATCGTTTCTAGTGAAAATACCCAATCGTGAACAGTTAATTCATCTCCGTTATGCCATTTTACACCTTGTTGGAATGTGAAAGTGTAGTTAATGTTGTCGTCTGTTGTCCAATCCGCTATACCTGGAACGTATTGGAGATTATCGTCAACACCAATTAAATTTTCATCAAAAAAAGATAAAATATCACCGTCAACAGATCCATCATAAAAAGCAAAGTTAAATAAACCGTCAAACTCTGATTCTACAGCGTACGTTGCAACTCCACCTTCAGTAGGTCCCTCTTCTACCACCTCTTCTTCATTTTCATCTGTCACTTCTTCTTTATTTTCTTCTGTTACAGGATCTTGACTATCTCCACTTGTTGATTCACCATCATCACCTCCATTACACGCAGCTAGGAAAAGTGAAAGTACTAATAACAATGACATAACAGATAACTTATGTTTTTTCACAAAAACACCCCCGAGTTATAATTTTTCCCCTAAATTCACGTTGTTTAACTTGGCTGTTTTCGTATGAGATGTTGTTTTAATCCAGAAAGATAGTTACGTATACCGTATGGTTCGTGTCATCTTTCCATCTCTAAAATAGTTGTATATTCCTGTCCTCATCTAGTTAAAAATTGTGAAAAAACGAAAAGAGCCGTTAATATAGATGGCAAGCAACTGAATGTCCTTGTTTCACCTCCTTTAAAGATGGCTTCACTTGTTCGCACTCCGGCTTTGAATGTACACAACGAGGATGAAATGGACAACCTGTTGGGGGATTTGCCGGACTAGGGACATCTCCATGTAAAATGATACGCTCCTTCTTTGCTGTAGGGTTAGGTTGTGGAATTGCTGATATTAACGCTTGTGTATATGGATGCAGCGGCATTGAGTATAAACTATGATTTTCACCGATTTCTACTATTTTACCTAAATACATTACTCCAATCCGGTCACTCATATGCTTCACTACACTTAAATCATGTGCAATAAATAAATAAGTTAAGTTGAAAACATCTTGTAGTTCCTTAAGTAAATTAAGGACTTGTGATTGCACAGAAACATCTAGCGCAGATACAGGTTCATCAGCTATGATAAATTTTGGCTTTAATGCTAGTGCCCTAGCGATACCAATCCGCTGCCTCTGACCACCAGAAAACTCATGAGGATACTTGTAATAAGAGTCCGTAGGTAAACCGACTTTTTCGAGCAGATTCATAACCTCACCTTTTAAATCTCTTTTAGTGATTTTAGAATAATTCCGTATAGGCTCAGAAATAATATCTCCAATCATCTGTTTCGGATTTAATGACGCATAAGGATCTTGAAAGATCATTTGAAAATTACGTCTTAATTTTTGTAATGAACTTCCTCCAACTTTAGTAATATCTTGTCCTTCAAATACAATACTTCCATCTGTAGGGGCTATCAACCTTAGCAACGTTCGTCCAGTTGTGGATTTTCCACAGCCTGATTCTCCTACTAGGCCAAATGTTTCACCCATATTAATTGTAAATGATACATCGTCAACCGCTTTCACATGCCCTACAGTTCTACGAAAAAATCCTCCTTTTATGGGGTAATATGTTTTTAAGTTCTTAATTTCAACTAGAGAAATATCATTATCCGTTGCTCTTAACATGTCTTACCCTCACTTCTTTAATTGACTAGTTTCATATAGTAAACACGAAACAAAATGTGATTGTTCAGTTTCTACTAACTGTGGAGTTATATCTTTGCATTGTTGTTTCACTTCTTGACAACGGTTGGCAAACCGACACCCGACATCCGGCAAACGTGTAATAGAAGGAACGATCCCTTCAATAGAACCTAATTTCTCTACTACGGTATCCATTTTAGGGATGGATTCCAATAAAGCTCTTGTATATGGATGCTGTGGTTTACTAAATAATGTCTCAACGTCCGCAGATTCTACAATCTTTCCAGCATACATTACGAGTACTTCATCACACATTTCAGCAACAACACCTAAATCATGAGTAATTAATATAATAGACATATCATTTATTTCTTGAATATCCTTAAGCAAATCTAAAATTTGTGCTTGCACAGTAACATCCAAAGCCGTTGTAGGTTCATCTGCAATGAGAAGTTTTGGTTGGCATGCAATTGCCATAGCTATCATGACCCTTTGTCTCATTCCTCCTGACAATTGATGTGGATATTCATCAACCACCTTTTCCGGTCTAGAAATACCAACACTTTTCAAGAGGGCAATACTTTTATCTCTTGCCATCTTCTTAGAAATCTCCAAATGGTTTAACAGGACTTCCTGCACCTGGGATCCTATCGTAAAGACTGGATTTAGCGCTGTCATAGGTTCTTGAAATATCATAGTTATGTCTTTTCCCCGAATACTATTTATCTCCTTGTCACCCATCTTCTCTAAATGTTTTTCCTCAAAAATTATCTCACCGTTAATTTTCCCGATACCCTTTGGCAACAGTGACATAATAGATAATGACATAACACTTTTTCCACATCCTGATTCACCGACGATGCCGACAATTTGCTTTGGCCTTACAGTAAATGACACTTGATCAACAGCATTATAGTATTCTCCATCAACTTGAAAAGCTGTCTCTAAATTTCTAACTTCTAATAGTGGTGATACCGTTCTTGAATGAGAATTTATACCCATAGTACACCTCAATATTTTGACTCTTTTCGGTATTTTGTGGGGATCTTCTTACTAACTACAACAACTAGAATAAAATTTACGATTGAATAATAGTTATAAACTCTAGTTTTATACTTGTTGATTCCAAGTTCGAAAATAGTCATAAATTATTTTGAAATTTCACAATTTCCAATTCACATTCAATATATTACAAGCATTACAAATACATTACAAAATTTAGTTATTTATCAAAATTTTGTGAGCTTTATATAAGTAGATAAGGTATAATTTCCCCCATTCCGTATTATGATTTATCTTTATTTAAGCATCTATTTTTCAATACAAAAATTTAAGCTCTTTTGGTAAACTTAGTTGCAATTGTTCCAAATCTAAAAGATAAAACGAAGTTTTAATCAAAAGTGACCTTGATGACACATCGGTAGTGTTGTAAGTATTTATTTCAATTACAACAATCAATGTGAAAACAATCAAAATAAAAAAGTAATCGGATAATAGCCCGATTACTTTTTTAATTAACTTTCGACTCTTGTTCTAACTCCCACAATTTTTCAAAAAATGGTTGTCCTTTTATTAAGTTTTCACATAAAAGCTCATGTTTACTACTCCAACCCGATTTTGCTTCCTCATATAAACTATACCAAGCTTCTTTAAAAGTCATTTGTTGTATATTTTCATAATGTTGTGGTTTCCATTCAGTATACCAATATCTTATTTGTGCAGCATTTTTTGTTTGGTATAGCTGGTCTAAGGCCATAAACAATAGCTGTTTAAGTTGTCTTTCTTTTCTCGTTAGTCCGCTCATTAACTCTGGTTCAAGAGAAAGAATATGGTATTCCTTTTCTTCATTATGATGAAGTTCTATTGCATATGCATCTGGTTCTTTATCTTGGACCATTTCATATACCAATTGCTCTTGTCTTGGTATAAGTCTGCTTTTTCTTATAGGTATATGGTATCCTATTGTATCAATTGCAACAATTCCTGACCCATCCGTTACAACAAAACAATACTCTAACTGTTTTCGTTCATGATTTTTCCGAATGAATGCTTTCTTATGTACATCTTCTAGCAGCTGTGCAGGTAATTCCATTAAATCATTTTCAATATAAGCATAGAGTAATGTATCTACTTTAATCAATGGAACTTGATCTAATAACTCCACACTATCGTCACTTCTCCATTCATGAAAGTGACATACATTATATCCGTTCTCTTCACCTTCAAACCAGTTTACCCAAACATCATGAAGATACAACATACTTTTACCCCTCACTTCACTACTGTTTGTCAACAGTATAGGCAGAGTACTATAAATTTATTCCATTATTTGAAACTAATCGATACTGTTTTTCCTCTTATTCATATTTTGGATAGTAAAATTGACCATTATCTGTGTGGCATAATTACTATTCTTCATTATCAAACTGTAAATAAATACTGAGCCAAATAATACAGATTCCTATTACTAATAAATAACTTTCTACCCTTTTGCTAATAAAGATGACATAGTCCATAACTCCTACACCGAGTGTGAGCAAGTTTAAGTAAGCTATAATGCTAATTCCCCCGGCAACACAAAGACCAAATCCTACAAGAAACAAAAACAAGCGGAACATTAGTTAGCTCACACTCCTTTTAGTGATATTAACACCATCATTTATGTCAAAAGAGTCAATTGATATATATAGTGGAAAAGCACATGTCTGTCGAATATAGCAAATAACTGTTAACGGATTAATACTTGTCCTATGGAACTTATTCATATATATGAAACGAATGTAAAAAAAAGTAGTCAAAAAAAAATCTATCACTATTAAAGTGATAGATTTTTTAAATTATCGGCTAGATTTCGGATTAAATGCATCCTTCAAGCCTTCACCTACAAAATTAATTGAAAGAATCGTTAAAGCAATTGCTAAGCCTGGTGGAAGCCATATCCACCATTTATATTGTAAAACATCTGGGCTACGTGCTTCTTGAAGCATGTTACCCCAGCTCGGAGTTGTCATAGGAACACCAAAACCAAGGAAACTTAAGCCAGTTTCAATAACTATCATTACCGCCAATAAGAGTGTTGCTTGTACGATAATAATAGACATGATATTTGGAAATAAGTGCTTTCTAATAACTTTCGCTGGTGAACAACCAATTGATATTGCACTTAGAATATACTCATTTTCCTTTTCAGCTAATACTCGTCCTCGGACTATACGAGCCATACCTGTCCAGCTTAATATACTAATAACAAAAATGAGAACAGCAATACCTGATTCAATAAAAATCGCTTTCAATACGATTACAAACGGTAGGAACGGAAATATTAGAATAAAATCCGTAAATCTCATAAGTACTGAATCAACCTTACCTCCGAAAAATCCAGAGGTAGCACCAATAATTGTACCGATAATAGTAAGGATTAGCGTAATTGAAAACGCAAGTAATAATGATGTCTTTCCTCCGTGAAGAACACGGTCAAATACTTCTCTCCCAGCTTTGTCAGTACCGAACCAATGCTCAGATGATGGTTCCTGACTAAGTTGAGTTGTGTCGATAATATTCGTTTCTTCCATCGGTACCGTTAACGGTTCAGCTAGCATACTTACAGTAGTAATAAATAGCAAGAATACTAAGCTAATCATAGCTGGCTTATTACGTAAAAATTTTCGTCGAGCTATTGCCCACGGTGATTGTTTTTTGGGACGTTTTATTTGTGGTATAACAGAGTTTGCTTGATTTGACACTGATGGTTCCATCTTTTCACCTCACTAACCTAAACGGATTCTCGGATCAACTATCCCATAAAGTAAATCCGCTAATAAATTACCAATTAACGCCATCATTGACAGTAGCATAGTGATTGCCATTAAAACTGAATAGTCACGGCTATTCATCGATTCAAAAAACAGGTTGCCAATGCCTGGATATGTGAAAATCGTTTCAACGATGATTGCCCCACTTAATAAAGATGCGATATCAAAACCTAATAATGTTACGATCGGTATAAGAGAATTGCGTAATATATGTTTATTATAAATAGTGCTCTCTTTTGTACCTTTCGCTCTCGCTGTACGAACGTAATCTTTACGTGAGCTTTCGATTATATCATTTCGTAAAAATTGCGTATAACTTGCTGTAGACATTGCACCTAATACTAATGCAGGTAAAATCGTATGCTTTAATTTACTCATATAATATTCTAATGTTCCAGCCTCAACACCCGAACCGATACTACCAGTTGCTGGTACCCAGCCTAATTTAATAGCAAACACGTAAATTGCAACTAATGCCGCAACAAAACTTGGAATCGCTAAGGCAATATAATTATAGGTTGAGATAAAATAATCTCCTGTTTTATAAGGATATCTTCCTGCATGTCTCCCCATCAAAAATGACAAAACATAAGCAATTAGAAGTGCAGATATTGCGAGTAAGAGTGTGTTTGGAAAGCGAGAAAATACTAGCTCAGATACATCACGTTTATGAACAAATGAATCTCCGAAATCTCCTTGTAGTACGCCGCTTATCCAACGAAAATATTGCTCGTGAATTGGGTCATTTAAACCCATTTTTTCACGCATCTCTGCAATATATTCAGGGTCAGAATTGAGCGGATCAACTTTACCCGAAAGGGCATCCCCTGGCATTAGCTTAGCCAGGGTAAATACCACTACGGAGATAAGGAAAAGTAACGGAATCATTCCTAATAGTCTACGAATCGTATATTGTAGCATGTCGGATCTCCTTATCGTACAATTTCATTAAATGTTGCTTTTATTCTGTTACATTCCATAAATGGATGTCAGTACTAACTCCAAATGGATCAACAGTAACACCTTTTAGACGTTTGTTAATTGCCCATGGATCTTGACGTTGTTCAAAGAAAATAACAGGTAGCTCTTCGTTAACAAGTTTTTGCCACTCGTAATAAATCTCTTTACGGTGCTCAATTACATCTTTGTTTGGATCCTCTGGGAATTGGATACCTGCTTTAATTAGCTCGTCAGACTCTTCGCTGTACCAGCGCCACATATTCCACTTATCAGTACTTAACCAAATACCAGCTGGATCTGGGTCTGGTGATAGACCCCATGCACCGTGGAATGTTTCAACTGATGGATCATCTGCTTCAATCGTATCATAGAATAAGTTGAAGTCTTTTAACGTACCGCCGTTTAATTGTGCATCAAGTCCAACTGCTTGCCAAGCTTGTAGCACGAATTGAGCGCGGATCTCAGATGTTTCTGCTCCACTCATCGCATCAAAGTTAATCGTGAATTTGTTACCGTCTGGATCTTCACGGAAACCATCGCCATCAACATCAACATAACCAGCTTCATCTAAAAGTTCTTTTGCTTTTTCTGGATCGTAATCATATGTGTTAATTTGATCATCTGGAATTTTTGCCCAAGAAACAGATGGAATTGGAACATTAAGCGGTTTACCTAGTCCACTTCTAAAGCTATCTACATATTGTTGTCTATCGATTGCATACGCCATTGCATGACGCAACGTTTTGTTTTGGAATTTAGGGTTGTCACTCACAACGACATTGTTTTCAGTATCATAATAACCCATATCAAAAGCGATATAGCTGTATGACATAGAATCTACTACGACATTTTCAAGATTTGGTAAATCTTTAACGATTTCCCACTGATCTGATAGAGCTTCCATAATATCGATTTCGCCACTTTCAAGTAAACCTGATGATAATGCACCATCAACTACTTTATACACAACACCATCAAGATACGGCTTTCCTTGCCAGTAATCATCATTACGTTCAAATTCAACCATTTCACCAGGAACGATGTTTTTAACTTTAAATGGACCAACACCAATTGGGTTTACACGAACTTGATCAGAATCAGGAACATCTTTAGAAGATAAATCTCCATAATAATGTTTTGGTTCTGGTGCTGTCCAAATGTTATCAATTAAGTTAACAGATGGTTCTGTTACTTTAACTTCAATCGTATAATCGTCTACTACCGTAATACCTGAAATTGTGTCAGCATTACCTTGTTGGTAATCCTCAGCACCTTCAATCATTGCAACGTTTGCAAAACGAGCTCCTTCATAGTCTGGATCAGCGATTAAGTACCAAGCATATTCCATATCCTCAGCAGTTAACTCTTCACCATCGTGCCATTTAACGCCTTGCTTTAAGTTAAACGTTAAAGTCATGTTGTCTTCAGAAAGCTCCCAATCTGCAAGGTTTGGTACAGTTTGTAAGTTCTCATCAGTTTTAGTTAAACCTTCATGCATAAACTGTAAAATCTCTGAATCATCTTGTCCTTCATAATAAGCATATGACAATACACCTTTAAATGGTTGGTTAAAACCAAATGTGACTGTCCCGCCTTCTTTAGGACCTTCTGTTGTAGCTTCAGTTTCGTTTGAATCAGTTTCTTCTGAGTTATTATCGTCTGCTGGCGCTGATGCGTCATCCCCGCCACCACAAGCAGCTAAGAACAATGCTAACACAAGCATTAATGAAAACAGCCATAATGATTTTTTCATAGTTCTCCCCCTAATTTATCAATTTTAGTTAATATAAGTGACACGCTACTTTATGACCTTTTTTCACCTCCTTCAAAACAGGTTTCACCTTCTGACACTCCGGCTTAGCATGGGCACAGCGAGGATGGAAGGCACAGCCTTGCGGGGGATTTGCCGGACTCGGCACGTCCCCTTCCAAAATAATACGCTCTTTTTTCTTCCTTGGATCAGGCTCAGGAATTGCAGATAACAGAGCTTGTGTATATGGGTGTAATGGCTCAGCGTACAAGCTTTCTTTATCAGCAAGCTCTGCGATCCCGCCTAGATACATAACACCAATTCGATCACTCATATGCTTCACTACACTTAAGTCATGTGCGATAAACAGATACGTTAACTCAAATTCATCTTGTAATTCTTTCAGCAAGTTTAATACTTGTGACTGAACTGACACGTCAAGTGCGGACACAGGTTCATCGGCAATGATGAGTTTTGGGCGGAGTGCAAGCGCTCTTGCTATACCGACACGCTGCCTCTGACCACCTGAAAATTCGTGTGGATATTTATAATACGCATCTGGCGGTAGCCCAACCTTCTTCAGCAAATCAAGTACATCTTCCTTTAAATCTTCTTCAGAAACTTTTTGGTAATTACGAATTGGCTCTGATACTAAGCTACCGACCATCATTGTAGGGTTTAAAGACGCATATGGATCTTGGAAAACCATTTGGAAGTCTTTACGCATCTGTCGTAGGGATGCACCTCTTAACTTCGTAATATCTTGTCCATCAAAAATAATCTTCCCGTCTGTCGGTTCTAACAACCGTAAAATTGTTCTACCTGTTGTTGATTTACCACATCCAGATTCTCCTACAAGTCCGAATGTCTCACCCTTCTTAATTTCAAACGATACATCGTCAACAGCTTTAACATTGCCTATCGTTCTACGTAAAATTCCACCTTTAATAGGATAGTAAGTTTTCAAATTTACTATCTCTAGTAAACTTTCTTTTTCTTCTAAAGTTGATTGCTGGCTCATTTACTCACCTTCACCCTTTCAGTAGGAAAGCTGTTTTCATATAACAAACAAGCTACCTCATGATTAACGTTATCCTCTTTTAGCTGTGGTGTTATTTCTCTACATTCTGCCATTGCTTGTGGACAACGGTCAGCAAATTTACAGCCAGTTTTCGGCATATTGACTAGGGAAGGTACAATTCCTTCAATAGAACTTAACTTTTCAACTTCCTCATCCAACTTAGGAATGGAACCCATTAATAGCTTCGTGTACGGGTGCTTCGGGTTGTAAAACAGTTCTTCCGCACTAGCTCTTTCTGCAATTCTCCCTGCATACATAACGATTACTTCATCACACATCTCTGCAACGACACCCAAATCATGCGTAATAAGAATGATTGACATATCATTTACTTCTTGAATTTCCTTAAGTAATTCAAGAATTTGGGCTTGTACAGTTACGTCAAGTGCAGTTGTAGGCTCATCAGCGATCAATAGTTGTGGCTGACAAGCGATAGCCATTGCTATCATAACCCTTTGTCTCATTCCACCTGAAAGCTGGTGTGGATATTCTTCGACAATTTGCTCAGGCCTTGATATTCCCACACTTTTTAATAAAGAAATACTTTTCAAGCGCGCCTCACGTTTAGAAATATTCATATGGTTAAAAAGTACTTCTTCTAGTTGAAAGCCGATCGTGAAAACTGGATTTAGTGCAGTCATCGGCTCTTGGAAAATCATGGAAATATCTTTTCCGCGAATTGTATTCATCTCTTTATCATCTAAATCTTGCAATTCCTTACCTTTAAAGTCAACTTGTCCACTTCTAATTTCTCCGTTGTGCTTAGGTAACAGTTTCATGATGGAGAGTGACATTACACTTTTCCCACATCCTGATTCTCCAACAATTCCGACAATTTGCTTCGGCTTTACGGAGAATGACACGTTATCAACGGCATTGTGGTATTCACCATCAATTTTAAAGGCTGTTTCTAAATTGCTCACCTTTAATAAAGGTGTTTCAGCGTTTTGACGAGAATTTGAACTCATAGTACACCTCTAATTAGTAATATATTTAATATGAATTTTTAAACATAATATTATAATAAAATATATTACAGATTCTTTACAAAATCAATATATTTTTTAAAGTTACAATATTTTCAAAATATAAAAAAAAGAAAAGTAGCTAGTTTACTAGATTTTCTACTACTCCTCTTTAAAATTTTATTGATTACTAAAATTCTGAATATTTAACAATGTCATTACTTTGGAAAGATAACAAAGTCTTTATCGCATCACCTTGATGATCTATACACGATTTCACTAATTGATAGCCAACATTATAGCCTACCATTTTTGGGAAAAGTCCATGACCATATAGAAGCTGATCATGAATCCGGTGACTTCTTAGCACATGCATTTTTGGTTTTATTATTTTATTCCAATAATATTGCGCTTCATCCTGAGAGTAATAATTCGTCCATGCAGCTGCATATTTATCCCCAAGTCGTTCCCTAACTGCATTTTCGGCGAGCCCCTCTAATATAATCGTGTCTAATAAAGTATAGCTGTCATCATTTTTTTTGTACTTTGATAACCTGCAAACGTGATTATATTCATGTGTAAATAATGCTCGAATTTCATTTTTTTCATTTTGTGGAGATACGAATAGAAAAAGCTTATCTTTAAAAGCAACACCGGATTTACCATTGTATTCGCGCAAACCTGGATTTGAGGAATCGGCTGGAAAAATAATGATCGGTACATCTTCACTAGCCCATTCTTTTTGTAAAAGTTGATGTTCTTTTTTTACAATTCCCCATACTTTATTCTCCTTGAGCTCATGGATACATTCCTTACCATTCCTTGAGGGACGGTACATTCCAAAGGAACGAAGATATGAATAGATAGACCTCTCAGATGATCCGCCAAATAAATTTGTTAATTTTTTGCACAATTTATTTGGTTCGTCATACCATTGATCCAACCATTCATAGGTAGATATTACAGGCATCTTTTTCACCCTTTTATCGTGTGATTAATATCAACAACATGCGCTGGTCTCGCATTTATTGATGTAACTCGTACTAAGAAAAAACACACTTAGAAACTATTATTCATGTTATCCTTTCTTCTATATAAGATGAAAACTGTAAAACACTCAGCTTCCAATTTGATTACAATCGGTGCTTCCTTTAATAGGCTATTTTCTTGTAAGAAATAAAACACGTAATACACAACTAGAGGTCGTAGAACCTTTTCTTCTGTACAACGATGACTAACAAATAATACTTTTAATGGTATTAATTTGTAACAATTGCAACAAAACTTACGAAAAAAACTAATTGTAAAGAGATTAGTAATGTTATTAATAGCGTTTACAATAAGAACAAAGTTTTCATTTCATCATATGATAAAATGTTAATGTGAGTGCATAGGCATGTAAGCACAAAAAAACTGGCATAAGATAGCCAGTTTTTTGTATGATCATAATATTTAAGCCTTATTATACATAGCTCTTAAAGACTAATACTGCGTTGTGACCTCCGAAACCTAATGAGTTACTTAACGCTACAGATACTTCCTGTTTTCTAGCTTCATTCGGAACGTAATCAAGGTCGCAATCAGGGTCAGGAGTTTCCAAGTTAATAGTTGGCGGAATGATCCCTTCCTTAATCGATAGGACTGAAAATATTGCTTCTATCCCACCGGCAGCACCTAGTAGGTGGCCAGTCATCGATTTCGTTGAGCTAATTGGTAATTTTTCAGCATACGAACCGAACACTTCTTTAATCGCCATTGTTTCAAATTTTTCATTGTATTGTGTGCTCGTACCGTGAGCATTAATATAATCAATTTGTTCTGGTGTAAGGTCAGCATCCTCAATTGCTTGCCTCATTGCACGAACCCCACCTTCTCCACCTGGTGCAGGGGCAGTAATATGATATGCATCTCCAGTAGAACCGTAACCGACTACTTCTGCATAAATTTTTGCCCCTCTTGCTTTAGCAAACTCTAACTCCTCTAAGACAACGATTCCAGCTCCTTCACCCATAACGAAACCATCTCGATTTTTATCAAATGGACGACTCGCTGTATTCGGATCTGGATTTGTTGACAATGCAGTATTAGCACAAAATCCAGCCATGGACATTTTCGTAATTGGTGCTTCCGCTCCACCTGAAACCATTACATCCGCATCTCCTCGCTGGATGACTTTAAATGCATCACCGATAGAATTCGTCCCTGTAGCACATGCTGTAACAGTACAAGAATTTATACCTTTGGCACCAAGAGCAATTGACACTTGACCTGCTGCCATATCAGGGATAATCATCGGTACAAAAAACGGACTCACACGACGATAGCCTCGTTTTTGAAATGTTTCAAATTGATTTTCAAATGTTTCCATACCACCTATACCAGATCCGATCCAGACACCTACTCTTGGAGCAATATCATCTGTGATTGTTAGGCTGGCATCTTTTACTGCCATCAAAGATGCAGCTAACGCAAATTGCGTAAAACGATCCATTTTTCGTGCATCTTTCTTTTCCATAAAATCTTCAGGATTAAAGTCTGTTGCTTCACCTGCTACCTTAGCAGGATAATCATCTGGGTTCACACGCGTAACAGTTCCAATACCCGAAACACCATTTATTAAATTTTCCCATGTTGCTTCTACCGATGACCCAAGAGGTGTCACAGCACCTAAACCTGTAATAACAACTCTACGTTTATTCATAGTAAGCATCTCCTTTGTCCATTTATACATGAATTACTCAACATATATTTAAATCATTTAATTTTTGTTATTTCCCCCAACGGAAAGCAATAGCTCCCCAAGTTAAGCCTCCACCAAAACCGACCATGACTAGCAAGTCATCATCATTGATCTTACCAGCTTCTAGCTCTTCAACGATAGAAATTGGGATTGAAGCAGCTGAAGTATTCCCATATTTATGCACTGTTTTTGACATTTTTTCTTCTGGCAGTTCAAGCCTCGTTCTCGCTGATTCCATAATACGAATATTCGCTTGATGAGGAATGAGAAAGTCAACATCCTCTTTCGTTAATCCAGCTTTCTCCAACACATTAACACTAGACTCACCCATTTGTCTTACAGCAAATTTAAAGACTTCACGTCCGTTCATAATGACATATTCATCTTGGTATAAATGGTTTCCACCAGTTCCATCTGCTCCTAGTTCAAAAGAAAGTAAGCCTCTACCTTCTGAAACAGGTCCCATAACGACAGCACCAGCACCATCACCAAATAAGACAGCGGTATTTCGATCTTCCCAGTTAACAATCTTAGACAATTTTTCAACACCAATGACTAACACATGCTTATAAGTCCCTGTAGATATAAATTGTTTGGCGGTTACCATGCCATACATAAACCCAGCACAAGCAGCACTAATATCCATAGCGTTAGCTTTACTTGCCCCTAACCTCTCCTGAATTCTACATGCTACTGATGGAAATGGCTGATCTGGTGTCACAGTAGCAACTAAAATCATATCTACTTCATCAGCTGTAATTTCCGCATCTTTTAACGCTTTTTCTGCAGCAAAAAATGCCATATCTGACGTATCAATATCATCATTGGCAATTCTACGTTCCTCTATCCCTGTGCGTGTACGAATCCACTCATCAGATGTATCCATCATCTTTTCCAAATCAGCGTTTGTCAACACACGTTCGGGTAAGTATCTACCAATTCCTAAAATACCTGCATTCATATGCTTATCTCCTTTTATTAATGGCTTTTTCTCATCAATTGGTGTTTTTGATACTAAGACAAAAACACTTAAACAAGAAACAATCGTGGTATCTTTTCTTCATCAAGAACTATGGGATTCATATAAAAACTCATTTAGCTTTAACACTGTTGTAATTAATATGAAAAGCACCTTATTAATAGTAAATATTATTACTTGGTACTAATTTTACTCCATATTGTTCCCTTTTAGCAACTTTATTGTCTCAAAAAAATGGACGTTCACCTAAGGATCATTATGATATCCGTCTACGAATTTTTTTTTAAAAAACATATCCTATAAGTAAGGTGATTTTCGCATACATTGTTGTTTTCGTATTAAGAACTAAAAATATATACTAATAATTTGCGTGAAACCACTGCTAATTCAGATTAGCCCCTAATTTTAACTATGTTAAATTTGGAATAATGAGCAGCAACAGTTACGAAATGATCCACGAGTATTAAAGCACATGAAGTGGGGTGATACTATGGAAAAAGAAGAACAACGTTCTACGGGTGCTGAAACAAGGCCGGTTGATCCTTTTTCAAGGTTTTTATTTGGCCCACCACGAGACAGAAACAGACAAACTCAAAATTTCGGAGAACAACAACCAAGCGTCAATCATACACCACCACAACAACATGATGAAATAGACTATGTGAAAATAATGGAACAATTGAATGACATTTATAACTCATATAATCAACTTAAACCAATGATGAAAGAGCTCACTCCGTTATTTAACTTTTTCAAAAAATCAAAAAAATGATACAAAACTTACGAAGCTACCGCCTTTCAAGAAAGAGTCTAGCTACTTATTACTATAACAACCAACGATTACTGAAAGTCTTAGCGAACAGTATTACTCTCATATTCACACTTATAATTATTCAATTTGATTAGGTAGCTTCCCCGTATCTTTATAAATCTGAATGTAGCTATTTATTTTTTTCTGATAAGCTTGATCAATTTGTGGGCTAAATACCCCCATGGTAATAACTTCATCCTGGAAATCGAAATATAAATTTCCAGATTCTAACGTACCATTGTTATACCTTTCCGCAACAAGTTCATATAATTTATCAACGTTTTGAACCGTACTCGTTAACACCGTTGCCTGTCCTAAATCTGATTGATCAGAAACGTAACCAATTGCATAAAGCCCATTTTCTTTCAGCCTCTCAATAACAGGAACATTAAAACCATCACCAGCTGGATAGACTACATCAACACCTTCACTAATCATTTTATCGACAACTTGTAATGCTAAGTCAATATCATTCCAATTCTGTACATATTCAACTTTGACCTCAACTTCATCGTTCGTTTGAAATAGTGCACCTTCAAAAAAACCATCAACCTCTGGCTGCCAATCAAACGCAGCAATAACCCCAACCTTATTAGACTGAGTCATTTTTCCAGCTACCATACCACCAAAAAAACCCATCGCATTTGCTTCAAAATTAAGGCTCGTTATGTTTTCAATTACGGCATCACCATTAAAATATATAAAATGTATATTTGGGTATTGAGGAGCTATTTTATTAAAGTACTCTACATATTCATTCCCATGACCAAAAATTAGATTTACTCCTTTGGCATTAAGCTCCTCAACTGCAACCTTTACGACAGCTTCGTTATTCATTCCTTCTTTTAAAAAAACATCTACATTAAAGTTAGACTGAATCTTTAACATTCCTTTATAACCCTTTGTCCCCCATACTTGATCATTAACTGTATCAGGTACGAGAAGACCAACATTGTTGATTTTACTGCCATCTGAATTCTCACATCCTGCAATCATGAAAATATAAAGGAAAATGATTACTGTTAACAGCTTAGGCATTTACAGCAACTCCTTTAGCGACATAGGTGTAGTACTATTTATTCACTTCTATGTAACTAGTATATAAACTTGAATTTATTTTACTTGATTACTATGTAAAATTAATCATACTAACTCTTATTTTACCTTGACGTTTGCTCATTTGTAAAAGGGGAATTTTTTTACAATTACTAAATAAAATGTTTCATTAATTTTTTCGTGTGTGCTTTCTGCTTCTTAATTCCTTCACCTATTGTTGTTTGTGGATAAAAGTTTAATAATCGCCTTACCTTTGTCGTATCTAATGTTGGGTATTTATACTCATTTCTAAAAGATGATTCTTGTTCATAAATTAACTTATAACCATTAAACCATTCACTTTCATTACCACTCGCAAAATGTATGATTTCATTTGATATATTATTTGACCCAAGAACATATAAACTATTTAATACATCACTAATATATAAAACATCACTTGTGTCTTCGTGTATAGTGGGCTGATCTGAGTGGAGATCAGTAGTTAAAATCCCATGCTGAAAAACCATATCCATAGGTTGCCACGGTCCATATAGCGTTGGTAAACGGACAATAATGTATGGAAATTCTTGATCATTTTCTTTGTTCATCACTAATATTTCTTCACGATGGTGTAATAATCCGTTCAATGATTTAGGTGTTGGTTCTGTTTCTTCATTAATTATTTGCTCATTACGATTAAACATATCAAGTGTAGATATGAGAATTAATTTACATTTGTGCCGAGCACAAAAATTAATTATATTCGTTAATAAACTGAGTGACTTCTCTAAATACTTATGTTGATTAAATGCACTTTTTATATGAATCGTTGGATCAAATAAGCAATAATATATAGCGGAGCTTGTGTCAAAATCGCCTTGGCTAATTAATGATGAATCCTCTTCAAGCTCAAGTAAATGAAAATTAGCATTTCTACCAATGTGCAACATTTTTTGTTCGAGAAATTTATCGTGCTTTTCATTTAGAGGGTTTCTTATGCCTATTACTTCCGTCCCTTCTTCCAAAAGGTGACAGCTAAGATTGAATCCAACAAAACCCATCGCACCAAATACAATCGCCTGCTTCAATCTTTCCCCTCCTTCGGTCATTTCCAATAATTTGATTACTCTACTTAAATATACACATAAGTTAATGGCTTCTTTTCTGCTTAATAAGTTTGACAACCTTAAGTAAACACTAAATAGCATCAATAGTTACGAAATTGCTAAAAGAGCCTTTTTATACAAAGATTTATAATGTCTATATAATGTGTTTCTTAGCCTTTTTCTCTTTTAAATAGAAACAACGAAATTTACCATAAATAACCACAATAAATAATTCTTATATTAAGGCTGTTTTAACATTGATTGTTCCTTTTCGTTATAAGATATTAGCAGTTATACATATAGCGTTCGTGGCATCTTTTCTATTTTACATTTATTGAGCTCTCAAAAAGATCATCATACATTAAACAACATAGTTTACGAAAAGAACCTGTATTAAAGGACCTTTTCATTCTCTCTATAAAACCGTATGATAGATTGAGCAATGCTATTACGTTTTTCTTGTAAGTGATAAGCAAGTGTTATTGGCGCACTCATTTTTTTTCTTAATTTCTCATATTTTCTACAATGGATATTTGGATTATAATAATAGCTATCTACTGACTGCCATATTTTAATATTTGTATTATTATTTTTATACTCTTGTCTAAGGTTCATTAAATGAGCTTCTGCATTTTTTTCATCAATATCATAGGCTGCTGCAAATTCTTTTAAAAAACGTTTGTAAAAAAATTTGTTGTCTTTTTCCACATTTGCCTGTGCAATTAAATCAATACATGGATTTAATAAAACTGTAGAACGAATTTTAGTTGCATCATCCTCCATTAATTGCAAAGCTACTAAAGCTCCCATCCCTTCTGCTAAAACATGAATTCGCTTATTTAAAATCTCCTTACGCATAATTATGTGATATAACCTTTTTGCTAACAATAGTGCTTTTGGACTTCCCCAGTGGTCATTATATAAGTTGGAATAAAACACCGTATACCCATTGTTAGAAAATGAATCTAATAACAAACTTCTACCCATATTTTGAATCCAAAAACTCGTCTGTTGATCTACATAATGGTTTTTATCACCTATCACAAATACACCAAAACCATTCGGTTTATATGGAATATGGACAACGTTCCATTCTTTATCTAATTGTAGAAAGCGTCTTATTTCACCCATTGCTCCCCCGCCTCACACTAATCAAGCTGTTATTCATTCTTTACAATGTATGATTGTATTTATCAAAACGTAAGTGGTAACATCTATTTATTCTCTATAATATTTATGATATGATTAACTTAAAATGCATAATAGTGGGGTGATAATATTGCGTTATTTTTGGACTTTTTTCTGGACTTTTTTATTAGTACATATGGCTACTTATGTAGGCAGCTCAATGCTTGGTGCTGTATATAGCTTTACGACAGGTACAATATTAGCTGTTGCATTTACCCTTTTTGTATTTATCATTGGGGAAGCACTTCCAATCGAGCCTACAGAAAACCATTAAAGAAGTTCGATTTCGTGGATTCTAGCTAGCTGATTGCTAAAACTTCGGAATCGATTGAATATTTAGGGCTTTTTTTCGAACGTTAGTTATATGTGTGCTCAGCTCTTATAACGCAAAGCAACAATTAATGTGAAAACAACCCTATTTAGTAAAACAAAAAGGCTTGGGATTAACCCAAGTCTTTTTGTTTTTTTCTTTTCTAAAGATTCTATTCAAATTCTGTGTTCACATTGTAGCTAAAAAGAAAATAATGATGTCGTTTTACAGAAGAAAAGAAACCCTGACATTAGTAGTATTCTTGGTTATGCTTTAATTTGAAAACAGCGTTTCTATTTGTCCATCATTACAAACCTAACTAACAAAAAAATAATTATAGATACGTGTGAACATATACTCACTCCCTACTGATGTTTATTTGTCCATTTTCTGCATCAATTTTCACATGATCATGATCGTTTATATGACCGGCAATGATTTCTTTTGCCATTTGTGTTTCTACATGTTTCTGAATAAACCTTTTTAACGGTCTCGCACCGTATACTGGATCGAAGCCTGATAAGCCTATATATTGTTTTGCTTCCGCTGTAACAGAAATTGATATGTGCCTCTCTTCTAGTCGAACTTGCAGCTCGTTGATTAATTTTTCAACAATGCGATTGATAGACGCTTGAGAAAGTGGCTTAAACAGAATAATATCATCAACTCGGTTAAGAAATTCCGGCCGGAAATGTTCACGTAGTTGATTCAGAACTTGATTTTCAATAACATCGTTTATTTGCCCTATCTCATTCATCCCATCTAGCAGAAACTGTGAACCTATATTTGAGGTCATAATTATTACGGTATTTTTAAAATCAACTGTTCGACCTTGTGAATCTGTAATCCGTCCGTCATCTAAAATTTGTAACAATATATTAAATACTTCTGGGTGTGCTTTTTCAATTTCATCTAACAATACGACAGAATAAGGTTTCCTACGAATCGCCTCAGTTAATTGCCCTCCTTCTTCATACCCAACATATCCTGGAGGTGCACCAATAAGTCTTGAAATTGCATGCTTTTCCATATACTCAGACATATCAATTCTGACCATCTGTTCTTCACTGTCAAATAATGCTTCAGCCAATGCTTTTGCAAGCTCTGTTTTCCCTACGCCAGTTGGGCCTAAAAAAATAAATGAGCCAATCGGTTTATTTGGATCTTTTATTCCTGCTCTTGCCCTTAGTACTGCATCAGAAACCAGTTCAATCGCCTTATCCTGACCAATTACCCTTTTCCCTAATATGCCAGCTAGTCTCAGTAACTTTTCCCTTTCACCTTCAACAAGCTTTGTTACTGGGATACCAGTCCACTTGCCTACAATATTTGCTATTTCTTCTTCGGTTACCTCTTCCCGTAATAAACGATTCTCAGGTTGTTGGTCATTTAACTGCTGCTCTAGTAATTTATATTCCTTTTCTAATTGTGGAATTTGTCCATGTCTTAGCTCTGCAGCTTTGTTTAAATCATAATTATTTTCAGCTTCTTCAAGATCTCTTTTTGCTTTTTCAATACGTTCTCGTAACAACTGAATATTTTGCAACCCCTCTTTTTCAAGTTGCCACTTGCCTTTCATAGCCGCAGCTTTCTCTTTTAAATCTGACAGCTCTTTTACTAAAATTTCAAGGCGGCTTTTACTAACGATATCCGTTTCTTTTCTTAAAGCGGCTTCTTCAATTTCAAGTTGCATCATTCTTCGAGTGACTTCATCTAATTCAGCAGGTAAGGAATCAATTTCTGTTCTTATTTTTGCACAAGCTTCATCGATAAGATCAATTGCTTTATCTGGTAAAAAGCGTTCAGATATATACCGATCAGATAATGTTGCAGCAGCAACAATTGCTCTATCATGAATATTCACCCCATGATGAATCTCATAACGTTCTTTCAATCCTCTTAATATGGATATTGTATCTTCTACAGTAGGTTCATTAACGAGTACTTGCTGAAAACGACGCTCTAATGCAGGGTCTTTTTCAATATACTGGCGATGCTCGTCAAGCGTTGTAGCACCAATACAATGGAGTTCACCTCTAGCTAACATCGGCTTTAGCATATTCCCAGCATCCATTGCCCCTTCTGTTTTCCCTGCACCAACAATCGTGTGCAATTCATCTATAAACAACAGAATTCTACCATCGCTTTTTTTCACTTCTTGCAATACAGCCTTTAATCTTTCTTCAAACTCTCCACGAAACTTTGCACCTGCTACAAGTGAACTCATATCTAATGCAAAAATAGTTTTATCCTTCAAACCTTCTGGAACATCTTTACGCACGATACGTTGCGCAAGACCTTCAACAATCGCTGTTTTTCCAACACCTGGTTCTCCTATTAAGACTGGATTATTCTTTGTTTTTCTAGATAAAATTCTAATAACTCTTCGAATTTCACTATCACGACCAATTACCGGATCAACTTTCCCTAAGCGAACTTCAGCAACGAGATCACGACCATATTTTTTTAAAGCTTCATAAGTAACCTCTGGGTTTTGACTTGTCACTCTTTGATTCCCCCTTATCTCAGCTAAAACCTTTAATAATGAATCTCGAGTAACACGGTGTTTCATGAACAGATCCTTCATTTCTGATGATGCCTTTTTGTTTACGATAGCGAGTAACAAATGTTCAATAGATATATATTCATCTTTAAAAAAATCAGCTTCCTCTTTTGCATATATAAAAAGCTGTTGTAACTGTTGAGTTATATAAACTTTACCAGCCTCAACCCCTGCCCCAATTATTTGAGGTTTCTTATGTAACAGTTCTTCTACTTGCTGTTTAATAAGTTGAATTTCAATTCCTAAATGTTGAAAAATTGTCTTTACTAGCCCATCTTCTTCATTTAAAAGTGTATACAATAGGTGAACAACATCTACTTCCTGATGATGGTTTTTAATAGCTAATGTTTGGGATGACATAACAGCCTCTTGTAGCTTTTGTGTCATATTATTTAGCTCCATCTAAATCCCCCCAAAAAAGTTGTTTGACTTTTTTTGACCTTTAATTATATTATATATGGATTGTTGTGGAAATAAAAGTATATAGCAAAAAAACTCCTTTTACATAGACGTTACAAATGTTGATTGTATTGTCTAGTTAAAGGAGATAGATTTTCTCACTGGTTTTTTTCGCACAGATTGTTGCTACAAGTATTAAAATATTATGCGCGTGAATCTAGATTTCGTGGGCATTTTTTACTTTTTTAAAACTTGGGGGCTCGGACAAAGCCCCAGCTTACTTTACAGTTTCAATTTACGAATAGAGCCTTCGGATTTTATCAGTAGTTAAGGTTTTCTTTTGTATGTCCAGTGTCTATTATGATTTGATGTTTCTGGGAATGGATCTCCTGCTTTTAATCTAATCTTCTTTGGATTTTTCACATTATCCCCTGTCTCCCCTACTTCAACATATTCTCCATTATTCGGAGCTCTTTGTCCTGATCTAAAGCGATGACTTTGTCCCATCTTTCTCACTCCTTAAAACAATTTATCTCAGCAAAGAGCATGAAAAGTCCCTTCTCTTCATACATGCTCTTTTTCACATGCAGTATTACTATTTCCTTTTAAGTTCAATTTCATGTTTTCTACATATCATTTTGAAAGAATATTTCTTATTTCATGTGAATACATCTTTTATGTGACGAGCTTTTTAATTTACACAAGACTTTTTCTAAAATTGGGTTGCTTGTACATCAATTTATGAAAAGATGTTACAAAATCTAATTTACAAAGCGTATATATGAAAAACAATAATCACTATGTAATACGAAGTAGCTTATTAAAACAACAATCTTTGTGAGAACAGCCTTTACATAGAAATTAACTCTTTACAGCCATACAGAAAGTATAGTTAAATGAATAAATAGTAGCATCAATATTGGAGGATTTTAGACGTGGATTCATTTGAAAAAATATTTCTCTTACTTAAATATTTATTGTTAGGAATATTCCAAGGGTTCACAGAACCAATTCCTATATCATCTAGCGGCCATTTATTTTTGGCAGAGACTATTTTTGGAATAAAAACTGAAGATATGTCATTCGCATTACTTGTCAATACAGCATCTCTAATTGCTGTCCTACTCATCTATAGAGAAGATTTGATTCGTTTAACAACTAATGGCATTGCATATGTTGTAAAAAAAGATGAGAGTGCGAAATCAGATTTTCGTTTTATCATTTATTTAATTATCGGAACAATTCCTGCTGGAGTTATTGGTGTATTATTTGATGATTTCATTTCTTATCATTTGAAGAAAATTTATGTACTTGGAGTTGCTTTATTAATTACTGGTATCGCACTATGGACGATTCGTAATTTACGTGGAAGAAAAAATGATGCTGAGCTTACACTTAGAGATTCCATTATTGTAGGGTTTGCTCAAGCTGTTGCACTCATTCCTGGAATTAGCCGATCTGGAGCAACGATTGTTGCTGCTATGTTACTCGGCATGAAGCAAGAAACTGCGTTACGTTTTTCTTTCTTATTATATATTCCAGTCAGTGCAGGTGGGATGGTATTAGGCTTTACAGATATTTTAACTGATGAGAATTTAAAAACATTAGCCATACCATATACAGTTGCCTTCTTTGCTTCACTATTTGCTTCTTACTTTTCTTTAAAGTGGTTTATGGGCATCATGGCAAGAGGAAACTTGAAATATTTTGCAATATATTGCTTTATCGTAGGAACGCTCGTAACAATTTATGCGTTATTTTAGGCTTACACTCTGAAATCATAACTAACAATAAAGAGTGTAAAGAAAAACTCCCTTTATAAATTTATAATAGGGAGTTTTTTTACTACGATGTTTATGTTATAGAACTAACTAAGTATCTCTTGCAATAATGCTTTTTGAACGTGTAAACGATTCGCAGCCTGTTCAAATACTACAGAGTGATTCCCATCTATAATTTCAGCAGTAACTTCTTCACCTCTATGTGCTGGTAGACAATGTAAAAATTTAAAGTTAGATTTAGCTTTCTTAACTAATTTTTCATTAACCTGGAATTGTTGAAACACTTGTAACCGCTCTGCCTGCTCCTTTTCTTGGCCCATGCTTGCCCACACATCTGTGTAAACAAAATCAGCCATGTCTATAGCACTATGTGGATCATGTGAAATGTCAATCAAAGCCCCGCTTTCTTTAGCTAATTGAGAAGCTAGTTTATAAATTTCACTCTCAGGCTCATATCCTTTAGGGCAAGCTATTACACAATCTAAACCCACTTTAGCCGATGCTATCATTAATGAGTGGGCCACATTATTCCCATCTCCAACGTAAACTAGTTTAACACCTTCAAAAGTTTTGTTCGTTTCATAGATTGTTAATAAGTCAGCTAATGCTTGACATGGGTGAAATTGATCTGTAAGACCATTAATAACAGGAATTTTGGCATGTAACGCTAATTCTTCAACTGTGCTATGAGCAAACGTTCTAATCATAATCGCATCTGCATATTGTGATAATACTTTTGCGGTATCTGCAATTGTTTCTCCTCTACCTAATTGTAAATCATTACTATTCAAAAATAGTGCGTGACCACCTAATTGCGTCATCCCTACTTCAAACGACACACGAGTTCGAGTTGAAGGCTTATCAAATATCATAGCTAACGTTTGACCTTCCAGTATCTTACTATGCTTTCCGCTATTACTTGCCTTCTTCAAATATAATGCAGTGTTTAATAAATACATGATTTCGTCGATATTCAATTCACTTAGTGTCAGCAAATCCATACCCTTTAATTGAATATTGGTCTTCACTTTTGGTAGAGCTGCCATTATATCACCACTTCCTGTGTTAATTTAGATTTTTCTTGCCACTCTTGTATCGAATGCATCGTAAATTTCTTGTGAGAAATTGCTGTAAAAAACGCTTTCACTGTCTCATATTGAGTGAATACTTGTTTACTATGAGCGATAGATTTTATGCGATTAGTCAATGCTTGTTTTCCATCATTTATACTAATCACTGCTAATGCTTCTTTTTTCTTCAGCCAAACATCAATATTTACATCTTCTACTGCTATTAAACCAGCTGCTTCAATCTCGTGATATAGCGTGTCCTTTAATTCATCTTGTTCGTCATCAAGGTCAATAAATATTTCATTACTTCCTTCGTGTGACTGAAGATAAGAATGAAATGTCTTTGCGAGTGCTTCATTTATCGTTAACGCAATGCTAATCCCTTCTCCAGTAGCTTTCATTTCTGGTCCAACAGTCGGGTCGACCCCATTCAACTTATTTATGGAAAAAACAGGGGATTTGACAGTGTAATACGGTTGATTCTCCAGTAACCCTTTGTTGCCATACAGTTGATCTAATGTATATTTCCCAAGCAATAATTTTGTCGCAATTTGTATAATAGGTGTATTTGTTACCTTACTCACAATAGGAACTGTTCTACTAGCTCTCGGATTAACTTCAAGTACAAAAACATCACCTTTGTTTATGACGAATTGAATATTCATCACACCTGTGAAAGATAGCTTTTGAGCAATTCTTTCCGTATAGGCAACAATTTTGTCTCTTTCTTCTTCTGTTAAACTATATGCTGGTAAAACAGCATAACTGTCACCTGAATGAACTCCTGCTCGTTCAATATGTTCAATGATCGTTGGAATGACTATATTTTTTCCATCCGATAACACGTCAATCTCCACTTCTTTGTCAGGGATAAAGGCATCTATTAATACCGGGTACATTCTCTGTGTTTGTTTATTCATATATTTTTTTAATTCCTGCTCTGATGAATACGTGACCATGCCCTTCCCACCAATAACGTATGAAGGTCTCAGTAGAATGGGATAACCCATTTCACGCGCTTTTTCTAATATGTCATACTCATTTAACGCTATTTTGCCAGGTACATGTGGTACATCAATTTCTGATAGAAGCTTGTAAAAAAGATCTCTGTCTTCTAACAGGTTTACACTATGATGGGAGGTTCCAACAATTTCAACACCATAACTTTCTAACTTTTGAACAAGATTAATTGCAGTTTGACCACCAAACTGAACGATTACTTTTTCGACACCTTCTGCTTCTATAACATTTAATACATCTTCAAAGATCAATGGCTCAAAATATAAACGATCTGCTGTTTCATAATCCGTGCTTACAGTTTCTGGGTTATTGTTTATCAAAATCGTTTCATACCCTTCTTGTTGTAAGGCAAAACAAGCATGAACTGAACTATAATCAAACTCGATTCCTTGACCAATCCTTATAGGACCAGAACCAATAATGAGTACCTTTTCTTTTGAAGAAGCTGCTAGTTCGTTTTCTCCAAAATAGCTAGAATAATAATAGGCTGTTTTCGTCTTAAATTCAGCTGCACAAGTATCTACTATTTTATAAGAAGGAACAATTCCTAACGCCTTTCTTTTACTTCTTACATCAAGCTCATTGACATTCCATAACAAAGCGATGTACTCATCTGAAAAGCCTTTTTCTTTCATCTGTTGCATTTCTTCTTTTGTAACGCTATTTAATGACAAATGTTTTATTTTCTGTTCAAAGTCAATTAGTTGCGAAAATATATGCAAAAAGAAATAATTAATCTTCGTATGCTCAAATATTACATCGACTGAAATTTCCCTGCGTAATAATTCAAGAATTACGAATAACCTTCTATCATCAGCTTCCTTTAGAAGTTTCAGGAGGGGTTCTGTAGCAAATTCACATAGCTCTTTTAACAACAATCCGATACTTTCAAGTTCAAGTGATTGAATTGCTTTTTGAATGGCCCTTTCAATATTCCGGTCAAGTGCCATGACTTCTCCTGTTGCCTTCATTTGTGTACCTAATGTCCGATCCGCAGCCGGAAATTTATCAAATGGCCATCTCGGGATTTTAACCACAGTGTAATCTAAACTTGGTTCGAAGCTTGCAAAAGTATAACCAGTTACTGGATTGGTTAATTCTGCTAATGAATAGCCAACTGCGAGTTTAGCGGCTATTTTTGCAATTGGATAACCTGTAGCTTTTGATGCTAATGCAGATGAACGACTAACTCTTGGATTAACTTCTATTAAATAATATTGCTTACTGTATGGATCAAGTGCAAATTGAATATTGCACCCACCGACAATACCTAAAGCTGATATGATTTTTATAGATGCTGTTCTTAGCAATTGATATTCATTGTCAGAAATTGTTTGAGAAGGTGCAACAACGATTGAATCCCCTGTGTGTATTCCGACAGGATCAATATTTTCCATATTACAGATCGTAATACATGTTCCCGTTGAATCACGCATTACCTCATATTCTATTTCTTTAAAGCCAGCTACACTTTTCTCAATTAAACATTGAGAAATCGGGCTCGCTAATAACCCATTCGTTACGAATGACTTAAACTGTTCTTCATTGTAGGCGATACCACCACCTGTTCCTCCTAATGTATATGCAGGGCGTATAATTATCGGAAAATCCACTTTTGTTGCAAAACCTAGAGCACCTTCCAACGTTGTGACAATTTCACTTTCAGGAACTGGTTCATCTAGTTTTTTCATAAGTTCACGAAATTCTTCTCGATCCTCACCCTTTTTTATCGATTCAATTGAAGTGCCTAATAAGCGAACACTATATTTTTCCAATGCACCTTCTTCATATAAGGAAAATGCAAGATTTAACCCAGTTTGACCACCTAGTGTTGCTAACAATCCATCTGGTCTTTCTTTAGCAATAATTTTTGTTACGCAGTCAACTGTTAATGGTTCAAAATAAACAACATCAGCATACAAATCATCTGTCATAATTGTTGCCGGATTGTTGTTAATTAAAATCACTCGGTACCCTTCTTCTTTTAATGCTTTACATCCTTGTGTGCCTGAATAATCGAATTCTGCTGCCTGACCAATAATAATTGGACCTGACCCAATGACTAGGATGCTTTGAATTGTTGTATCTTTAGGCATACACTTTCTCACCCCTAACCGCATAAACACTATCTATAAATTCGTCAAAGACCCATTCACTTTCAACAGGCCCTGGATTAGCCTCAGGGTGGTATTGAACTGTTAATATAGGTAACGTTTTATGTGTTACACCTTCTATCGAACGATCATTTACATTGACAAAACGTGGTTGCAATGAAGTTTCACTGAGACTATGTTCATCCACAACATAACTATGATTTTGTGATGTCATAAAAACTTTATTATTTGTTAAATCACGCACTGGTTGATTAGCACCGCGATGACCAAAAGATAACTTTAATGTATTCGCTCCAAATGTTAAGCAAACGAGCTGATGTCCTAAACAAATTGCTAAGGTCGGGTAATTAGATAATATTTTTTTTAATTCACTTATGATGTTTTCAAGTGCCTTTGGGTCTCCTGGACCATTAGATAACAATATACCATCAGGTTGAATTTCAGTAATTGTGTTATAGTTTGTATAATATGGTACGATCGTTACCATACAGCCACGTTTTATCAATTGTTCAACAATTGATTGTTTGTATCCAAAGTCTATAACTACAATGTGTGGAAATCCCGTACCTAATGTTTGAATGTTCTTAGTAGATACTTCAGCAACAGCCAACTTTTCTTCATGTAAATGCTTTATTTTGCTAAAATGCTTATGTGGTATATGAGATATTTGTCCTAACATAGTGCCACTATCCCGAATTGTTTTGACGATGGCCCTCGTATCAATATGTGTAATTAATGGAACATTCCATTTCCTTAAATACTGTTCTAGTGTTTTCTCAGCTTCAAAATGATTTAATGATTCTTTCGCTTCGTACACAATTACTCCAGCAACATGTGGTTTGTTACTTTCAAAATCTACAGCGTTAATTCCATAGTTCCCTATTAAAGGATAAGTAAAAACAATAATTTGTCCTTTATACGAAGGATCAGTGAGAACCTCTTGGTATCCTGTCATTCCTGTAAAGAACACAACTTCACCAGATATATTAGTCGAAAGAGGTGATTTTATGTCCCCTTCGTAGACATTCCCATTCGTTAAAGTTAAATATGCTTTCATGCTACACCTCTTTTTGTATTTTTATTTATTTTATTGAATTTTTATGCATTTTGGATTAAAAAAATAACCCGATAGTTATTTAGCTACCACTGTTACATCTGATACAACTTTACTAATGATATTTATTGCATAATTTATTTCATCATAGCTTACTGTAAGTGGTGGTAATAGCCGAATTACTTGTGGACCTGCTGGTAATACAAGTAGTCCTTCCTCACGGACTTTCGATATAATATCTGTAACATTGATATTACAAGCAATCCCTATCATCAATCCTTCCCCGCGAATTTCTTCTATGAAGCTTACATGCTTACAAACATCACTCAGTTTATTCGTTAAATAGGCTGCTTTTTGTTCAACTTGCTGTAAAAAAACATCATCAAATATGATTTCTAATGTTGCTTTTGCTGCAGCGATAGCTATTGGGTTTCCACCAAATGTTGAACCGTGAGAGCCTGGACCAAATGTATTGATTAGATTCTCAGTCCCAATCATTGCACCGATGGGTAAACCACTTCCTAACCCCTTGGCAACAGTAATAATATGTGGTGAAATACCAAATTTTTGATATGCAAACTTAGATGCCGTTCTACCAACCCCTGTTTGTACTTCGTCAACAATAAGGAGTGCTCCATACTTGTTACATAATTCCTCAACCCTTAGTAAAAAATCACGCTCAGCTGGTACAACTCCACCTTCACCTTGAACAATTTCTAGCATAACGGCTGCTACATGACTATCAACCACTTTTTCTATCGCTTCGATATCATTAAATGGTAGATAAAGAAACTCTTCTAATAAAGGTCCAAATCCATCATGAACCTTATCCTGCCCTGTAGCCGTCATCGTAGCAAATGTTCTGCCGTGAAATGACTGTTTAAATGTAATTATTCTTGATCTATTCGTATGTTTTCTTGCTAGTTTAATTGCTGCCTCATTTGCTTCAGCACCACTGTTACAGAAGAAGACTGCTGAACCGTTACTATTTTCAACAAGTAGACGTGAGACTTCTTTCTGTGAGTCAACATGAAACAAATTTGAGACGTGCCAAAATGTTTGTAATTGTTTTTCTAATGCTTGTTGAACTTTTGGATGACGGTGACCTAGATTACATACACCTATGCCAGATACAAAATCTAGATAACTTTTGCCCATTTCGTCAGTAATATGTGAACCTTCAGCTGAAGCAACATGAATGTCCCAACGCTGATAAGTTGGAAATAACGTTTCTTTCGTCATTGTAAGCTACCTCCCAATTAGAACCTGTATTATCCCCGACAAGCACTGGACACATTTCACATGAAGGCGTTTTTTTCCTTCGGTTGAAATGGCGAAGTGACCTCGAGGGATAGGTGCTAGAGCTAGATATAGATAACTCCTGTATAGCGAATGATACTCTGAAAAAATACTATACTTTCCATTTATGAAACACATTCCTAAATGCACTCTTTATTGATCAAGAGTTATTAAAAAACTCTTACATTTTTCTTATTTTCGTTCCGTACAACGACCCGCTAGCAGATAAGATGCTATTTTTCCCGCTGACAATCATCACTTCTTGTAGTTTGTCTGATAATGAGTGAATAGCCGCTTTGACCTTTGGAATCATACCTCCATAAATCGTCCCATCACTTATCATGCCATTAATTTGGTTTTCAGATGCTTCTTCTAAAAGAATACCATTTTGTAATATACCTGGAACGTCTGTAACAAACAATAATTGTTTTGCATTGAGTGCTTCAGCAATACTCCCTGCTGCTGAATCAGCATTAATATTGTATTTCCCCCCTTGTGAACTCATGCCTATTGGTGCAACTACGGGGATGTAGTCATCGTTAAGTAACGTTAAAAGCAAATCCACGTTTACATGATCAACTTCACCTACGTAACCTAGCTTCCCAAATTCAATAGGCTTCACTAGCAACATTTGACCATCACAACCTGATAGTCCTACAGCTTTGAGACCATATTGAGATAAATTAGTCACAAATTGTTTATTAATCTTTCCAGCTAATGTCATTTCTACAACATCTAACACTTCTTTTGTCGTTTTGCGTAAGCCATCTATAAATTCAACACGTATATTCAGTTGTGACAAAAATTGGTTAATAACTGGCCCTCCACCGTGTACAATAACCACTTTCTTTCCTCGTTTATGAAGTTCATGGAGCGCTTTAAAAAACTGTTCTGAAAGCTCTGTTATAACACTTCCTCCACATTTAATTACGATGATGTCATTACTCATCCCCATCCTCCTTACGTTCGGTAGCTTGCATTAATTTTGACGTAATCATAAGTTAAGTCACAGCCCCATGCTACTCCTTCGCCATCACCTATATTCAAATGTACCTCAATATAAATATCATCATTTGCTAAATATGCTGTTGCTCTTTCCTCGGAGAACGGCTGTGGTTGACTTGCAATTAACATCTTTATTGAACCGACCGTAATATCTACAGTATTTGGATTAACTGATGCACTACTATGTCCAATCGCCCCAATTATTCTTCCCCAGTTCGCATCATTACCGTAAATCGCTGTTTTAACAAGGTTAGAACCGACAATTTGTTTAGCAATTTTCCTTGCTTCATCGTCGTTTACTGCACCTTTCACTTTTACTTCAATAAGCTTTGTTGCTCCTTCCCCATCACGAGCAATTTGTTTAGCTAAATCTTCACATACATGCTTTAAAGCTGTATAAAAATGCTTCCATTCAGAATGTGTTGGGGTTAATGGTTCATTATTAGCTAGCCCGTTAGCCATCACAATAACCATGTCATTTGTAGATGTCTCACCATCAACAGTTATTTGATTAAATGATTGATTCGTTATTATTCGTAACGTATTTTGTAAAATTGTTGAATCAATATTGGCATCAGTAGTAATAAATGAAAGCATAGTCGCCATATTGGGATGAATCATACCTGAACCTTTAGCCACTCCACCTATTGTCACTGTCTTTCCATCAATAATGGTCTGATAACATACCTTTTTTGTAACAGTATCAGTCGTTAAAATAGCTGTTTCAAAATGCTGTGCATTGTTTTTCGTTTTGTTAGGTTTGAGTTTTTTTATTCCTGAACGGATCTTATTCATTTGTAATAGTTCACCAATTACACCTGTAGAAGCTACTGCAACAAAGTGTTCTTGCATCGAAAATTGTGTAGCACATATATGTCTCATTTCATATGCATCCTGCAAACCTTGTTCACCAGTGCATGCGTTGGCACAGGCACTGTTTACAACGATAGCTTGAAGCTTGTTTTCAACTGCAATACTTTGTTGCGTAACTTTTAATGGAGGTGCTTGAAAATGACTTTGTGTATATACTGCAGCACATGTAGCTGGTACTTCACTGAGAACGATACCAAGATCATTCTTTGTGTATCGTAACCCTGCATGAACTCCATCAGTTTGAAACCCTTTTGGAGATGTTATCGTTCCTTCTGGCAATACATTAACAGTACCTACTTTTGTTTTCATATTAATCAAACTTATTCCTCCATTATTTTTTCGTAAGAGAAAGTAAAAAAATATATATCGTCTATGGATAAACAGGAAGTAAATTTAAGCCAGTATGTTCATCCATACCTAGTATAATATTTAAATTTTGAATAGCCTGACCTGCTGCTCCCTTTACGAGATTATCAATCACTGAAACAATTGTAATTCTTCCAGTTCGTTCATCATTCACCAATGCAATATCACAATAATTTGAACCATAAACTTCCTTCGTTGAAGGGAATGTATCCTTTAATCGTACAAAATAATGCTCATCATATGCACATCTATAAATATCATACAACTCCTCTATTTTGAGCTGTTTTTTAGGCTCAACATACATTGTAGCCATAATCCCTCGAGTCATCGGAACAAGATGGGTGCTTAATGTAATTGGTTGAATGCTATCATTCCAATTTAGGAGCATTTGCTCTATTTCTGGAATATGCTGATGTTTATTTACTTTATAGATTTTTAGGTTCTCATTTGTTTCAGCAAAATGAACAGAGGTAGCTAAATTTCTTCCTGCTCCAGAAACACCTGATTTTGCATCAATAATGATCGACTCTTCCTTAATTAAGTTCAACTGAACTAAAGGTGCTAACCCGAGTAATACTGCAGTAGGGTAACAACCAGGATTTGCAATGATTTTAGCTTCACTAATTTTATTGCTGTTCCACTCGGATAATCCATACACAGCTTCCTCGACAATTTGAGATGGAGCTGGTGTCTTGTTATACCATCTTTCATAAGATTCATTATCTTGTAGCCGCAAATCACCTGATAAATCAATGATATGTGTATCATATTCACTTAATTGTGGTGTCAATTCACTAGATACACCGGCAGGTGTGGCCATAAATACCACATCTACCTCACTACCAATTTTGTCAATATCAATACTTTCTAATTGAAAGTTCAAACTTCCAGATAAATGTCCATACATCTGCCCTAATGGTAATCCATCATTAGAAGATGAATGAACAGAATGAACATTAACGACTGGATGTTGCTGCAATAAACGTAATAGTTCTACTCCTCCATAACCTGTTGCACCGATTACAGCAGCTCTCATCTCCGATCCCCCTCTATTTCTTAGGCAGCATTGATTCACTCAATCCATAGCTACCCCTCTGTCTTTGTCATGCTTTTTAAACATCACGTAAAATTAGTTTTCATTATAATACTGAATAAATATAAAATCAATTGTATTTTTATAAATATATGATAAAAATCTTAAACTATTATATAAATACTATTAATTACGCTGTAAAAATAGAACAGACATTAAATCAACCTATGTTGTAGCTTAGTTGAATATTGACCTTAAAAATAAATGAACCAAAAAGAGCTAACCTTTAATTGGTTAGCTCTTGTTATTAGGCTCTTTTCGTAAACTTTGTTGCTAATGTTATCAAATTAGCAACATAAAAATGTTTTATATTGTTAGTCATTATTGAACACTAGAAAAGATGCCACGAATTTTAGTTGTGTACGTGTTTATTACTTAGTACGAAAAGCAACAATCAATACGAAAACACCCTTTTATTAATACGATATACACTTCAAAGCTATTTTAGACTAGCACAACAACGACTAAGAAAAAATAAACAGCATTTATAATTTCCCAGATACCTACCTTCAAGACAGAAACATTTTTTCCATAAAAGTAAAAAGCACGGACTACACTCGGTATATACGCAATAATAAACCAAGGGTAGCCACTTACAAATAATATGACTATGATACCTAGATGGTAGCCCCAAGATATCCAACGGTATGTACTATTTTTCTTCTCTCTTATCATTGTTTTCACATAAAATGTACTTCCTATAAAGAAGAACATTGAAAGTAACAAAATCCCAATAGCAACAAAATCTATCGAACCAGTTCCCCCATAATAACTAGCAACTCCACCGATACTAAATGATGTAATTGCACTCATGTCATTTAGTAAAGCACGCTCTTGGTTTTTCTTTGCAAAATAAACATTCACCACGAAAAAAGGCAGCATGACAATGCCGAAATAAAAAAGTTTATAATTTATAATCAATGTTATAACTAAACAAATAAGAGCTGGAAACATATAAATAAATGTCCATTTGAGATAAAATTCGCGTCGCTTCCCTTTCAAAAACATGAGCAAAGGATATGTACCTAAATAAAGTAATAGCCAGCCACCGAATAAGGGGAAATGTATCATAGAAGGCTGCCCAGCAAATATTCCTACCAAAAATGGGATGAGTAACATAGCCCATGCACCATGTTGTTTCGGAATCAAAGGTTTCATACTCGTTCACCTCACCTAAACTTTCTTAGTTGTTATTATAATGAAACAACATAAAACATTAAGTGAGATAAATCACAAAGTTTCAGCTACCAAATGGCCTTTCATGACTTTTTAAGAACAATTAAGAGAGAAACTATATTGAAATGTGTCTATTTTGTCCATTTTTAGTTACTATAACAAACTGTTCTAAAAAACCCCTTGAAAAAATCTGTAGAAACTAATTTATACACAATTTTCAAAACTCATGTTTACTTATCTTTACATGAACTGTATTAATAATCACCTGAATATTTACGTTCATGGTAATAATGATATTTCTCATGGTAGTAGGCTCACGCTAATTCGCCGAGTTATGCCGTTTTGCTTTTCTGAATCCACACTATAAGGCTAGAAGCTGAAGACTTCTAGCCTTAAGATGTCCTAGAATAGACTACTTAGTTAAAATTAATTAAAACACGTCAAGCGAACTGATTCTTTATAGAAAAAACCTCGTCAACTTATTTATCTTGCGATTTTATATTACTTTGCATCTTTCTTCAAACATACGATTTAGATTTAGACAGACTTTCTTTAGCTAACTGATATTCATGTTGCATTTCCTCAATAATTTCAGCAACTGTTTGAGCTCTATTTATCTGGCCAACGCCTTGTCCTGCAGAAAATATATCCTTCCATACTTTCGCATTTGTTTGGTTCATAAATGAAAAGTCAACAGTTTGTTTCTTATCAAGTACATTTATATCAATACCTGCATTTAGAATACTTTCCTTTAGGTAATTGGCGTATACACCACTAATAGCATCAGTATAAATAAGATCATCTACAGAAGCATTTATTAACATATCTCTATAATCTTCACTTGCAAAGCTCTCTTTTGCACTAATAAATCTCGTTCCGATGTAAGCCATGTCCATACCTAAAGCTTCAACTGCAAGAATATCACGTCCCGTCGTGATGCAACCTGCCAAGACTGTAATACCATCCCAAAATTTTCTTACTTCTCCTGCAAAAGCAAAGCTATTAATTGTTCCAGCATGCCCTCCTGCACCTGAACATACTAGAATTAAACCGTCAACTCCCATTTTTGTAGCTTTGCGAGCATGAGGAATGTTACTTACATCAGCAAAGACAAGACCGCCGTAATGATGAACAATTTCAACAACAGCTGACGGATTTCCAAGTGATGTAATAACGATTGGGGGCTGATATTTAGTTATTAACCGTAAGTCTTCCTCATATCGTGGATTTGTTTGATGAACGATAAAATTGACAGCCCATGGTGCAACTTTCAGTTGAGGGTCTTCTTTTTTTGCAATAGCTAGCTCTGATGAAATTTCAGCCATCCAACCTTCTAATATATCTACTGTTCTAGCATTCAATGTTGGAAATGAACCTATGACACCTAACTTACAACTTTCAATAACTAACTTTGGACTTGATATGAGAAACATTGGTGCTGAAATGACTGGTAAAGTTAAATTAGTAGTCATATGTTTAGGCAATTTTTCGTTCATTATCTTCTCCCCCTTTTTAATTCATATGCAAATTATCTACCTGAAAATTGTGGTTGTCTTTTCTCAAAAAATGATGTTACTCCTTCCCTATGATCTTTCGTTGTAAAGGCAATACCTTGCGCCATAGCTTCTTCAGCTAAAATGTGATCGAAGCTTGATTCAAAGCTATGGTTTAAAATCGACTTAGTTAATGCAATTGCATTTGGAGCACCTTCTGTTATTGTTTTCGCAAATTCAACTGCTCGTTCCATTAAATGTTCAGCGGATACTAATTCAAGCACAATACCATATTCAAACGCTTCTTTTGCAGTAATTTTTCGTCCTGAATACATAAGCTCCTTTGCCCTTTGTAACCCTACAGTGCGTGGTAAAAGAAACATTCCTCCCATATCAGGAACTAGACCAATTTTTGCAAAGATTTGAGAAAATACAGCTTTCTCTGAAGCTAAAACAAAATCACAACAAAGAGCTAAGTTAAACCCTCCTCCAACTGCTAATCCATTGACAGCAGCAATAACTGGCTTTTCTAAAGCATAAATTCTTTTAAGTAAATCATGTCCCTCTATCAAATATTTACGACCGTTCACTGCATTCAAATCTGGAAAATCAGTTACATTCCCACCTGAACTAAATGCACGACCAGTACCTGTCAAAATGATGCTTTGCACATGCTCATCCTTCTCCGCTTTTCGAATAGCTTCTTCAAGTTCCTCAATTAAATCAAAAGACAGTGCATTCAGCTTATCAGGATTATTCAACGTAATTACAGCTGTACGATCTAGCAATTCATATAATACTAAATTATTCATCATTCTATATTCCTCCTTTTGTTTCTCTTATAAGATCAAGACCGTTCACGTACTATCACAACATGTTTCTTAGTTGAGTTTTTAATACTTTACCAGTTGCATTTCGAGGTAGATTAGAAAGTAATTCTATATGTTTAGGAATCTTATAATTTGCAAGCTTTCCATTACAAAATTTTGTGAAGTGCTGGAGCGTCAAATTATTGTCAGTATCATGTAAAACAATATATGCCTTAGGGACCTCACCCCATGTCTCATCTACTGCCCCAACTACGGCAACTTCTTTGATATCAGGGTGCTTATATAAAACTTGTTCCACTTCAGCAGGATAAATATTTTCTCCGCCACTTATAATCATATCTTTCTTTCTATCTACAATATAAATAAACCCCTCATCATCCATTCTGGCTAAATCCCCTGTATAGAACCAACTATCTTTAATAGCCTTCTTCGTTTCAAGTGGTTTATTCCAATATCCTGCAAACACATTAGGGCCTTTGACTAGTAATTCACCGACTTCACCATGTTCTACACTGCTTCCTAAATCATTTACAATTTTTACTTCAGTGTGTATAGGGTTCTTACCAACTGAGCCCATCTTTCGATAAGCATTTTTAGCATCTAGTAAACTTACAAATGGAGCTGTTTCAGTTAATCCAAAACCTTCATATAACGGTACTTGTTTTTGCTGAAAAAATTCAATCACTGTGAGAGGACATGGTGCGCCACCAGAAATGCAAAATCGAAAAGATGATAGATCATAGTCATTAATGAGGTTAGAATGTAATAGAGCCATCCACATTGCAGGAACAAGAAAGAGACTAGTTACTTTATAAGTTTGTATCGCATGTAGTACCTTATCTGGTTGAAAATGGTCTTGAAGAACGACAGTTCCTCCTTTATATAGTACAGGGGTTGTGAGAATATTCATCCCACCAATATGGAATAAAGGTGCCACAGTTAAAGTAATGTCATTTTCTTTGAAAGCTAAAAATTGAATTGCATTAATTGCATTCCATTGTGTATTCCCGTGAGTTAACATTGCTCCTTTTGGTTTCCCAGTCGTACCAGACGTATACATCATCATATGAACATCATTTTCGCTCAGTTCAAATTGAGGCTCGTTCCCCAATGACTGATCTATTAAATTTTCGTAAGATAAATCCACTAAATCTGGAGAGTGACCGACATGGATGAAATAATTTAATTCTTTTATTCTTTCACGCAAGGCATTCACTGCTTGAGCCATTCTTTCATCATAGATTAAATGGCCTGTTCCAGAGTCGCGAACAATATATTCAATTTCATCAATGCTAAGACGAAAATTTATCGGTACAAAAATAGCGCCAATTTTAGCACAAGCAAACATCGTTTCCATACATTCATTTGAGTTAAAAAGGAGAGCATTAACTCTATCTCCAAATCGAACTCCTAACTTAAGTAAACTATTAGCCAGTTTATTAACCCTAATATTTAATTCCTTATACGTGATTGTTTTATCTTTGTATATGAGAGCAGCTTGTTCCGGTATCTGTTCACTATGATATGTTAGCCATGCTCCTATTCCTTTGTTCATTTTGTTAACCCACCTTTCACTAATTTACTTGTTACTTAGTCTTGTTTCGAAAAAATGTTTTTCTCAGAGTGAATGGTTTTTTTATTAAGACTTAGCGTGAGCATAGTGTTCTTGATATTGTTTCCGAATATAATGCTTCTGTATTTTTCCGGTGGATGTCATAGGTAATTCACTTACGATAACGACATCCTTAGGAACCTGGAATCCTCCTAAATGTTGCTTGCAATATGCAATAATTTCTTCAGGCGTTATACCCATTCCCTCTTTTGGAATTACAAACGCAGTCACTGCCTCACTCCAGTGCTCGTGTGGCAACCCTACAACTACTACATTTTGAACTTTAGCGTGATTAATAATTGTTTGTTCTACCTTTATAGATGCCACATTTTCTCCACCAGTTTTAATCATGTCTTTTTTTCGATCTACAAAAATCATTTGTCCATCATCATCCCAATAACCTAAGTCCCCTGTATGATGCCAATCAAACATACGCGTTTGCTCGGTAGCTTGTTTATTATTTAAATATCCATTCATGACGTTCGGACCACGGTGGACGATTTCACCGACTTGATTTTTACTGAGGATGTTACCTTCACCATCCATAATCACTGTATCGTTAACTAAACTACTCGTACCCCAATAAGATCCGAATCGGCGTAACTGTTCTTCTGGTTTAAAAAACATCGTACCTGGATACATTTCTGTTTGACCAGTACCTAATAAAAAATTTGCATTCAATTCGCTTATGCCTTTTTCTAAAGTAAACTTATCCATCGGAGCCATCCCATACATACACGTTTCGAGAGATGTAAAATCATAGTGTTCTCTCTTTGGATGATGAATAATGGCTCGATACATAATAGGTAAGGCAAACATAACCGTAACCTTTTCCTCTTGGACCGTTCCCATAAAGGCTTCTGGTTCAAAAGTTTTATATATGATATTCTTTGCCCCTATATTTATAAACGATGTAAGAAATGCATGTTGTGCACAATGAAACATCGGTAACATAATTGTTACAACATCCTCTTGCTTCAATTTGTTTTCAATAATATTTGCTAAGCTTGATATATAGACACTTGTATGACTTATCATGACACCTTTCGGGTTACCTGTCGTTCCACTCGTAAACATAATTTGAGCTACATCACGATCATGAATATCAACTACCGGTTCCTCTATAGATTCTTCACTGAAAGCAGCAAGAAATGCTAATTCTTCTTCTGAGGAGTTATTAAAATATAACAAACGTTTTTCCTTTAAGTTCTCATAATCTTGCGTTAACAACGGTGCATCACCAAGTATGATCGATGCCTTCACCTCATCGAGAATATATAGCTTTTCTTGAATTGATATATGCGGGTTAATTGGTACCCATGTTAATCCTGCTTTTGCTATACCAAAGATGGCGATTACATGTTCGTAGGAATTCCCAGCAATGGTAGCTACACAATCACCTTTGTTAAATTTATTACTTAACAAATAGTTAGCGTATTGATTAACCGCATTGTCTAGTTGTTTATATGTTAACTTAACGTCACCATCAACAAGAGCTATTTTTTCAGGCACTCTGTTAGCAGTTCTTCTTAACATATCCCCAATGGCAATTCTGTTGATCTCGTTAATCATCATATGAACACCTCTTTTTTTGATATTTACGCCTTACTTATCCTTGACCAGCTGGCTATTATTGAACAGACACTTACAGTTAAGATAAAGTATTGAAGCGCTTTCATTAAAGGAGAGCAAATGTAATCTCGTTGACCCAAAAGATGAAACCAATTCAGCACAACAATTGTTATATTTAATGTGAAATTTAAACATCTCAATAGAGTAAAAATCTATTAAAGCTTTCATTTCTTAAATTACTAATCTACTATTTTAAGCTGCTTTGATAGAATTTCATTCATAATTTGTGTCGTACCACCTCCAATCGATTGGACTCTAGCATCTCGCCAATAACGTTGTACATCATACTCCATCATATACCCTGCCCCACCAAAGATTTGCAAAGCTTCATCACAGACCCTATTTACCATTTCTCCTGCATAAACTTTCGCAAATGTCGCTTCAGTCGTTATGTCTTTACCTTCATTGAATAAATATAACGCCCGATAAGTCATATGTTTTGCTTTTTCAATGTCTACAGCCATATCAACCATTTTGTGTTGAATTACTTGAAATGCTGAAATTGGCTGATTAAATTGTATTCTTTCTGAGCTATATTTCATGCTTGCTTCCAGTGCCATTTCCGCCTGAGCTACACATGCTAACGATAAGATGATTCTTTCCCATTGAAAATTTTTCATAATATAATAAAAGCCATCGTTCTCGTTTCCAATTAGATTTTCTTCAGGTATTGCTACGTTTTCAAAAAACAACTCCCCAGTATCAGAGCTTCGCCAACCTAGTTTTTGCAAAGGCTTTCCAACTTCGAAACCATCCCATCCTGTTTCAACGATAAACAAGCTGATATTTTTATGAAGTGGTTCATTTCTCGTTTTCGCAGCAACTACGACGTAATCAGCATTTACACCATTTGTAATGAACGTTTTTGACCCATTTAACTCATAATAACCATCTTTTTTTGTAGCAGTCGTACGCAGAGAGGAGACATCACTTCCAGCGTTTGGCTCAGTTATCCCAAGAGCTCCCACCATATCCCCTGCAATAGTAGGTTGAACATATTTTGTCTTTTGATAATCGTTACCAAAATTTAAGATAGGTGTCATGGCAATTCCAATGGAGCCTCCAATCGCAGCACCTACACCACCTGAACCACATTTTGTTAACTCCTCAAGAAAAACGGCTTCAGTAATATAATCTAAACCTAACCCTCCATACTTCTTTGGCACTTTTATACCTAAATAACCTAGATCTCCGATTCGCTTAAAAAGGCTTCGTGGGATTCCACCTTCCTTTTCCCACTCATTAACATAAGGCATAACTTCTTTTTCAACAAACTTTCGAACAGTTCGACGAAATAATTTGTGTTCTTCAGTGAAGATCCAGTGAGTCATAAACAATTCACCCCCAAAAAAATTGAATTTCACAAAATAGCACACATCTCACCAACACATGCACTGTAGTTATTTCTTTTCGCTTCGGATGAAGGACTTGAGTTAAATTTATCTAGACAAGTAAGCAAAAGGCGTAATAATAGCTGAAGCAGGTAGAGAGGTTCGGTTTAGCTAAACAGTCAGAAAAGCTTTCGATACAGCAAAACTCTCTCTTATAGCTCCATTTGCTTTGCGATAATTTCTTTCATAACCTCATCTGTTCCTCCGCCAATACGATACACTCTAGAATCACGCCAAATTCTTTGAATTTCATTTTCTAGCATAAATCCGCTTCCTCCGAAAATTTGTAATGCTCGATCTGCTACCCAATGGCACATCTTTGCTGATGTTAACTTTGCCATGGATATTTCTTTACTAGGCACTTCACCATTTGAAAATCTGTACGCAGTAGCATAGGTTAATTCTCTACAAAGCTCTATTTCAGTTTTCATTTCTACTAACAAATGTGAAATAACTTGATTGTTGTTAATAGTTTGATTGAATTGCTTTCTCGTTTTGGCATATTCAAGAGCTAACTTATACGCATGATCAGCCATACCGATTGCCCCAGCAGCAGCTATTAATCGCTCTCCTTGTAGTTCCCACATAATTTGTGCAAAACCTCGCCCTTCTTGCCCTAACAAGTTTTCATGTGGTACTCGTACATCCTCAAATACAAATTCAGCAGTATCAGATGAGCGCATGCCAACCTTGTCTAGCTTTTTACTGACAGTACAGCCAGGACGATTTGTTTCAACTAAAAACAGACTAATACCTTTATACCCTGGACAATCAGAAGTTCGTGTAACGAGTGTAATAAAATCAGCACTCGGACCATTTGTAATAAATGTTTTTGCACCATTAATAACCCATTCGTTCCCATCTCGTTTAGCTCTTGTTTCAATGGAAGCTACATCAGATCCGTGATTTGGTTCTGTAATCCCAATTGAAGCTATTTTTTCACCCCGTAATGCTGGCTTCAAATACTTTTGTTGTTGTTCCTCTGTACCAAATTCTAATATTGGTGGAGTTGCCATATCAGTTTGAACAGCAACAGCCATTGGAAAACCACCAGCACCACATTTCGCAAGTTCTTCAGCTAACACAATACTAGAGAAATAGTCCCAGCCTTGACCTCCCACTTCTTCAGGGTAACGAAGTCCTAAAAATCCGAGGTCACCCATTCTTGCCATCATTTTTCTAGGAAAGCCGCCAGCTTCTTCCCACTCATCTACGTAAGGAATTACTTCCTTTTGAACGAATTTTTTTATCGCCTTTCTTAACTGTTCGTGTTCATCTGAAAAATACGGTTCATACTTAATCGTTACCACTCCTTTCTTAATGAAAGATGTAAACGTTAGTTTTTGGGATGCTGCCACTCATATACGTCGATACTTTATAAATTTTGAGATATATCAATTTCTAACCGTAGTAAATTGGAACCAAAGCATTTTCCGAGGTTATCTAATCTTAATGAGTTTGATCCGCCCCCATCTAAAGCATTAGTACATACAAAGTTAAGTGAGTGTATGGTTGGTAGTTCATATCTTGTTACATTTCCATGTATTATTCCTTCAAAATGCTGCTTCACCTTTGAACTCGTTACTTGATCAACGAGTATGTCATACCATTGTTCCTCTTTAGCAATAAGTCCTATATTTACGGTGTTGCCTTTATCACCTGAACGAGCTTGAGCTATATCTGCAAGCAGTATCTTCGACATCCTTTACACCTCCTGAACCGTAACAGAAATCTTAGCCTCTACAAGATGTCGAGGTATAAGTGTTGCCCACATACCAAATAGCTTTCTAGGTGGGATGTTTCCTATATACGCTCCCATACTAGGTGGGCCATTTAAAGCAAGTGGTGGAAATAGCCTTGAAAAAGAAATGGCGTCTCTTTTAGATTTTGTACGTATAGCCATTCTAAGAAAAATCTCATTGGAATCGGTACTCACTTCCTTTGCCAAAGGACCATGTAATGCGTTGTAACCGATGAAATCCGTTTTGATCTCATCAAATTGAAGTTTGCTCTTCTCAGCTTGAAGTCGAATGATTTCATCTGCTTTTTTCGCTTTTTCCAGCGCATTAGGCCAAGCAAAGCCAGTTATTACTTGCCCCATATAGCCATTGTCAAATCCCATAACGACTTTTAATTCGGCTGGTTTAGCTCTACCTTTCACACCTGTGACTAAAACCTCATTTTCAGCAACTTGTTCAAGCTTCACATTCATTAAATCAACAACAACATCAGGCGTAATATAAGCTGATGGGTCATGGATTTCATACAGCATTTGTTCTTTCAAAGTATTTGGTGTAATTAGACCACCGCGCTCTTTTACCTTACTGACGATAAACTCTCCATTTTCTTGACATTCAGCAATTGGATAACCTATTTCGTCCATTTGAGCAACTTCACGCCATTCACCGCTATAATTTCCCCCAGTTGATTGCGCTGAGCACTCCAGTAAATGGCCCATAAACACACCACTTGCAAGCTTATCCCACTCCTGATCTCCCCAATTATATTCATATATTAAGGGTGCTAAAAACTGCGCGGTATCTGTCGTACGTCCAGTGATTACAATATCTGCTCCCTCTTTCAATGCTTCTACGATGGGCTGTGCGCCGAGATAAGCATTTGCAAACAATACTTTGTCTTTTACTGTACGAAAGGACTCATTTGTCTCAAAATGATCAAGTGAAACCCCCTGTTCTCTCAAATCCTCTAAATCGTCATAAATATGATCTCCAGTGACGACAGCAACCTTTATGTTTTCAAATCCATTTTGCCTTGCAATTTGAATGACTTCTTGTTGAGCTCTTAGAGGATTCAAACCTCCCGCGTTTGTAAGAATCTTCATTCCTTGTTCCTTCACATATGGTAACAGTGCTTTCATTGATATAGTTATATCCCTTGCATACCCTAGATGAGGATCTTTTTGTTGGTCCTTTAATAATATTGCCATCGTTAATTCTGCTAGGCAGTCAAAGCATAAATAATCGACATTACCGTGCTTTGCTGTTGCAATTGCTGGTTCAATTGTATCCCCATAAAAACCTTGAGCAGCTCCTATTCGAACTGACTTCACATAACCACCTCCCCTAGACTTCCATTTCTATGACAATATCACTTTCTTGCACAAAATCTGTTTCACTAGCTATTACTTTTTTTACTGTCCCTTCAGCAGTTGCTTCGATTGGAATTTCCATCTTCATAGATTCCATTATGATAAGAACATCACCAATTTGGACATGGTCGCCATCCTCCGCTAAAACCTTCCAAACATTGCCACTTATAGGAGCTTTATAATTCACTTTTTATACCCCTTTCCAATCGGGCACTCGTTTCTCTAAAAATGCTGAAGCACCCTCTTTTAGGTCCTCGCTTTTAAAAGATACAAGCCTTAAGTTTGATAAATAATCAAATGATTTCATAAAATCCATCTGTTCAGTCGTAAAATATGAATCTAGTGCTAGCTTTACAGCAAGTGGACTATGAGCAGCTATTATTTTTGCAGTATTCCAGACTTCTTCATCTAATCTCTCTGGTTCCACAACTTGATGAACTAAATTATATTTACATGCATCTTCAGCTGTTAACACTTCTGCCTTAAGCATCATTTCCATTACTTTACGGTTTCCTACTGCTCTTCTTACCCACGGTAAAATGACAAATGGAACAATACCTAGCTTCAGCTCTGTTAAGCCTAATTTTGCACTAGTGGATGCAATAGCTACATGGCACATTGCAACTAGACCTGTTCCACCACCAAGTGCCGCACCGTTTACAGCAGCAATCATCGGTGTTTGTACTGTTGCTCCTAGTTTAAATAACTCTGTACTACTTTTTCCTTCAAAATATAATGTAGGAACATCCTTTTCAGAAGTCCGCTTAAACTCATTCAAATTTCCACCTGCTGAGAAGGATTTTCCACGCCCTGTTAAAATCATGGCATGAACTTGTTCATCTGAGTCAGCTAGCTTTATCGCTTGGATAAGTTCTGTGACTAACTTCTCCGTTAATGGATTTCTCACTTCAGGTAGATTAAGAGCAATCGTTGCGATTTGCTCTTTCACTTCGTATAAAATTGTTTGGAATTCCACTATTACACCTCTTTTCTATACTGGATGAATCGCGTTTCTCTTTTCGGTCACATGTACTTTTTTCGTTTTATAAAGTGCAAACCTACGAATAACTGCCGATCTTAACTCTTCAAAGCCGATTAAGTCATCTATAATTAACTCTGAAGCTAGCTTATGGATATTAATATTCTCTGCATATTCCTCTCGCTTAGCTTGAACAAAAGCCTGGCGTTCTTCTTCAGGAAGCTCGAGTATTTTATTTAAATAAACTGCATTTACAGCTGCCTGCGGTCCCATTACAGCTATTGACCCACTCGGCAGCGCTAACACTGCATCTGTGCCAAACGCTGGCCCAGCCATCGCATATAATCCTGCACCGTAACATTTTCTTACAACGACACAAATTTTTGAAACTGTTGCTTCTGATAGTGCAGAAATCATTTTTGCACCATGCCTAATGATCCCGCTTCTTTCCACTTTTGATCCAATCATATAGCCTGGAACATCTGATAAAAACAACAGAGGAATACTGTAGGCATTACAAATTTTTATAAAGCGCGCTGCTTTGTCTGGCGAATCTACAAATAAGGTGCCACCTTTTACCTTTGGTTGGTTTGCAACTAACCCCGTTACTTTTCCACTAATCCTACAAAATCCAGTTATGAGCTCTGGTGCAAATAACTTCTTATATTCAAACCAGCTACCTTCATCTATTACTTGATTAATTAGTTCATACATATCAAAAGGGACGTTTTCATTTTGAGGAATAATTTCTTCTATTTTTCTTCCTTTTACTGGTTCTTTACTTACGCCCTCCTCCGGCGTTTCTTTCCAATTTTGTGGCATAAATGTTAAGTACTGCTTACATGTTTCGATCGCTTCATCTTCAGATTGAACGAGAACATCACCAAGTCCACTCACTGAGCAATGCATTTTCGCTCCACCCATTTCATCCATCGTCGTTTTCTCACCGATCGCCATTTCAACCATCCTTGGAGATCCCAAATACGCTGAAGCATTTTGATCTACCATAATAACCAAATCAGAAAAAGCAGGTACATAGGCAGCACCAGCTGGTGACGGTCCAAATAAAATACATATTTGCGGTACGGATCCAGACATTTGGATTTGGTTATAAAAAACCTTTCCACCTTGTCTTTTCCCAGGAAAAACGTCCAATTGCTCAGTTATTCTAGCTCCTGCTGAATCAATAAGGTATAACATTGGCACTTGTAGTTCCATCGCCTTTTCTTGAATTCGTATATTCTTCTCGACTGATTTTGGTCCCCATGACCCTGCTTTTACTGTTGAATCGGCAGCCAAAAAACATACCGTTCTCCCGTTAATCTCACCTATACCAGTAATACATGCGTCAGCAGGTAATTCAGGTTCCTCCGCATTGGCAAATAAGCCGTCCTCAACGATTGACCCCTCGTCAAATAACTTCGCTAACCTACTTCGAACGAACATCTTGCCTTTACTTGCGTTATACTGATGATATTTTTCTTTCCCACCTTTTAAAATTCTTTCTTTTTCTCTTAAATATAGCTCATAATCTTCTCTCATTAATTAACCTCCTTATAAGCAAGAAAAATTAGTAGATGAATATAAAAGATATCCTACAAATAGCTTTATGCAAATGTTGTGCCAAATAGGAAACTAATTGAATTTGACAAATAAATGTTGTGATTTGACTCGTAAACATTGTAATTTGTCCCCTATAACTAAGTTTTTAACCTGCAAACATAGTGAATTGGCTCATATAACAGAATTTAAACACAAATATTTCTAAGAAAAATACGATTATATATTGCTGTTAACATGGCTACATATGTCCGTAGAATCATACGACTGTACGAACATCAGACAAATGTATTGAATTTTTAGACTTTTTTTAATACAATTACAACAAATGGAAAAGGAGGTTTTCCTTATAGAAATCCGACAAATCACTTCGTATCAATTTATCCAAATTAAACCTACGAGCTCCGTTCGAGATGTTCTTCAAGCATTTTTACATTTTCGTCAAGATATCGCTTGTGTATTAAGTAATAAAAAATTCATAGGAATTGTCACCAAATACTCTCTCTATCGCTGTTTGCTCAACTCAGGAGATTTAGCAAAAGAAATCACTCCATACATAAAAAAAAACGTAGTAACACTTAATGAAAATGATAATGTATATTATGCAAAAGACTTGCTAGTGCAAGAAAATGTTGGTCATGCAATCGTTCTTAACGATCAACAAAGAGTGGTAGGCGTACTAACAAAGTCTGAACTCATTCGAGGGCTAATTTCAGAAAGTCAAAGCTTAACAGATCGTCTAAATTTATTAATAAATAACCTAGAAGAGTCGGTTATTTCTGTTAACTTACACCTCACAATTACATCTGTTAACACACCTGCAACTAGTATCCTTAACTATGATAAAACTCAACTTATCAATCATTCAATAGAAGAGATCTCTCCAACAGTTACACATTATTTAAAGACTGCAATTAAATCAAAGAGCACGATAAAGCATAAGCAATTATTAATTGGTACAACATCAGTGATTGCTTCATTTATACCTTTAGTACAATGGGAAACAATTACTGGGGGCATGGTGGTTTTGAAGGATATTACAGATTATGAACAAGTCGCTAAAAATCTAGTATCTACAAAACAAAACACAAATTATTTTGAACACATCATTTCTAGAAGTGAGAAAATGGAAGATTTAAAACAACAAGCACTAATAGCCGCACAATCATTTTCTACAATTTTAATTACTGGAAAGAGTGGCACTGGTAAAGAATTATTAGCAGATGGTATACATTTGTCATCAGGTAGAAAAGGGAATTTCATCAAAATTAACTGTGCAGCTATTCCTGAAGAGCTGTTAGAAGCAGAGATTTTCGGCTATACTTCTGGTGCCTTTACTGGTGCGAAAAGAGGAGGGAAACCTGGTAAATTTGAATTAGCCCATGAAGGTACCCTTTTTTTAGATGAAATTGGTGATATGCCGTTATCTCTCCAAGCAAAGCTATTACGTGTTTTACAAGAAAGAGAGTTTGAAAGAGTTGGTGGCACAAAAACGATCAAGGTTGACGTGAGAATTATAGCAGCTACAAATAAGAATTTAATTGAGTTAATTACTAAAGGAAATTTTAGAGAAGATTTATACTATCGAATCAATGTCATTCAACTCCAAATCCCTCCTTTAAAAGAACGTATGGAGGACATCCCATTACTATGTAATCACTTCATTGAAAAGTTTAATGGCAAAACAAAGCGAGCTATCATTGGTATTTCAAACGGTGGCATTGAAAAGCTTCAACAATACGATTGGCCTGGAAATGTACGACAACTTGAGAACATTATTGAACGTGCTTATCACTTTACTAATACAAAATGGATCGAGCCACTACATATTCAATTTGAAGAGCTTACACATGAACCTCAACAAACACAACCTACTTTTCATACCTTTAACAATGGATATTTGACTAATCAAAAAAATCTACTGAAAGAGTCTGAAAAATCACTGATCATTCAAGCGCTTATCCAAACAAACGGCAATCGAACTAAAGCCGCCCATTTGTTAGGCATTAGTCGCTCCACGCTTTACGAAAAAATAAAGAACTACGCTATAAAAGAGCAAACCCATTACATATAAGAAATATCTGCGGTCTCAACCCAAAAAAAGATAACTCTACACTAGGTGGAGTTATCTTTTGAACATAGATTGTTTTCACTCATTGATCGTTGTTTTTCCTACTAATATCTAGATTTTATAAAAACTACCATATTAACAAAAAGTCTTTTTTGTGATCATGATTTTTATAAGAGAAAAGTTGCCTCGATTCTATACGAGTTTTGAAAAAAATGACTTTATTTTCACCCTCCGCTTACAGGTGGAATAAGTGCAACAATATCTCCTGCTTGGATGACATCATTCTCTTGTGCATACTCTTCATTTATTGCAAACATTAATTGTTCTACATTTTGGAGTTCAAATTGGTCTGATAGCAATACTTTTAATTCAGCTATAGTTAGAGGTGCCTTATCTATCGTTAACGTTTCTTTACCTACCTCATCCTGCAAATGTGCAAAAAATAAAACCTTAATCATTGAGATGCTCCTCCTCAGGTTGTCCTGTTGGGTATTCATTTTGTTCCAGTTGATCGCCAATCCATTTTTCACCATTTTCCCAATGCTCTTTTTTCCAAATCGGAACAATTTGCTTTATACGTTCAATCGCATACTCATTCGCCTCATAAGCATCTTTTCTGTGAGGTGTTGATACAGCAATAACCACTGCAATGTCTGATATTTCTAACCTACCAATTCGATGAGTGATCGCTACTGTAGCATCAGGCCATCTCTCTGTTATTTCTTCACCTATTTGTGCTAGTTTTTTTTCAGCCATCGTAACATATGATTCATATTGTAAAAATAAAGTTCGCTTTCCCTTTGTAAACTCTCTCACTGTACCGATGAAAGTAGTTACCGCTCCTGCTTCACGCCTAACTACTTTATCTATTAACTCTTGAACTCGAATTGGATCTTCAGTCACTGAAAAATTTTTATTGTCCATGTCGTCTCCTCACATTTTGTAAAATCGTCGGAATATATTTTTCATGCTCACCAATATTGAAAATATTATTTTGAAGCTCATCAAATTGATAATGATCGAACCATTTTATAATAGCTAATACATTCGTTAATTCTTTACATAAATGAATGTCTTCTATAGATCGTAATAAAACGATTTTCGGAAATTGTGCTTGTTTATATCCCTCTACAAAAATGATGTCTAGGCCAAATGGGTTATACATTTGTAATATTTGCTTCAAGGAAGTTTCGTCATTTTCGATATGAATGTGAACAGTCCCTTCCCCCTCAACTCCAGTTATGACTGCACCAGCCTGCCGATGACGAAATGTGTCTTTCCCTACATCACTTACATTTAGTTTGCCTCCGTGTCCGTGATGTTTAATTGTGCCAACCTTTAAACCTTGTTTTACAGACTCCTTTACAAACCTTTCAACTAAAGTGGTTTTCCCACTATTTTGATACCCTACAATTTGTAAAATTACTGGTGTATTCACCACGACCATTGACAACCTTCTTGATCTTCAAGTAACAACACGTCTACCATCATTCCTTTTTGAAATCCTCTAGTCCCACCTGGTAACATCATTAACGCATTTGTAGAAGCTAAAGAAACAACTACATTTGATTTATCTAAACCACTTGGCGCTACAAAAACTTTTCCTTCATGATATGACAGCTTGCTCCTTACAAATCTCGTGAAAGGATTAGCTTTAGGGAAGTCTTCATTAAGCGTGGCTTGAATTTTTTGAAGGTGTGGACGTGCTGAAAATAATAGGCTCCTTATGATTGGTCGAGCATATAGTTCAAAACCAACATAACAGGCTGATGGATTCCCAGATAAGCCAAATAATAGCTGCCCATTTAACTGTGCAACTGAAGTCACACTGCCTGGTCGCATTGAAATTTTGTTAAAAAGAAGTTCAGCTCCTAGCTTGTTATAAATTTCTTGTATGTAATCAAAGTCTCCGACAGAAACACCGCCTGTTGTAATAAGAATATCAACATGTTGAAGTGCATTTTTCATCGCCTCGTAACATGATTGAAAATCATCCATGAGCTTCCCAAGATAAACGGCCTCTCCACCACAACGTTCTATTTGATCGCAGATCATGTAGGAATTACTATTTCTTATTTTTCCTGGCTCTAGCGGCATATCTACATCAAGTAGTTCTGACCCTGTAGCGAACACACCTACTTTTGGTTTTTTTCCTACTTTTACAGTACTATAACCAAATGTAGCTAATAACGCTTTTATACCTGGATTTATATAATGTCCTTTTTCAACTAATACAGTACCTTTTCTTGTGTCTTCACCTTTAAAAGAAACGTTATCACCTTCTTTAAAAGGTCGCTTAATAGACATATACTTTTTTCCATCACGTTCGTATTGCTTAGTTAATTCGAGCATTACAATCGCGTCTGCAGTCGAAGGCATTCGCGCTCCGGTCATAATTCGTATCGCTTGACCTTCTGTTAATGTCTCTGATGCTACCTGCCCAGCACCTATTTCTTCAACCACTTCAAATTCAATAAGATTATGTTGATTCGCATGTATGGAATCTATTGCTCGTATCGCAAAACCGTCAAAAGCAGAGCGATCAAAGTGTGGTACATCGTGATCAGCAACAATCGTTTCTGCAAGAAAACGACCATAGCAATCATCTATTGATACTTCTTCTATCTCACCATGCTGAGCATGTGTCATAACCTTGCTAACAGCTTCTGATACTGGTGTTAAATGTCTTTTTTCTACCATAGGCCTACTCCTTTATAGTTATTTCTAAAAGGCTTTTTTACATTCTAAGTAATATACAGATATATAACAAGAGTTTCCAATATCTTTTCTTCTTTTTAACGATAGCTTAAAGCTTGTCTAGCTGAACTAATTACATAAAATGATGTCTTAGTTTATGAAACTTTTTAATAGTAAAGTCTGGGACCATGACTATCCAATTACTACATTGGTTTACTTTCTCACTATTGCTAAATTCTTTCTAAAAGGAATCTTGTTCCTCAAATTATTTTGCCGTATGCTCTTCTGGAGCTTGTGGAACTTCAGCATGTACTCTAGAATTATGAGCACATGGAAGCTGGCAAGCACTTGAACAATTTGCACATTTTCCTTTTGAGCTACGTTTTAATGATTTTAAGAGCATGAATGCCGCATAACCGATAATCAATGTTCCAAGGACTATATTTACTACCATTTTATCACTTCCTTTAATATTTAGTCAGTGATCTATACTTACTACTATAAAAACATTTTTCCGATTTGATAAATAAGAAAAGAAATTACATAAGCAACTACTAGAGCATATCCAACTGAAAAAAGTGTCCATTTCGTCGAATTCGATTCTTTTTTTATCGTAGCTACTGTTGCAAGACAAGGTACGTATAAAAGGACAAATGCCATAAAGCTAATAGCAGAGATTGGTGTATAATACTGTGATACCATTCCTTGTAACGTGTCTGTGTTAGGCGCATGGTAAATAATATTCATCGTCGATACGACAACTTCTTTTGCAAAAAAACCTGTCATCAACGAAGCGGCAGCTTGCCATGTACCAAATCCTAAAGGCGTAAATAAAGGTGCTATAAAACCACCTATTAAAGCTAAAAAGCTATTATCCATTTGTTCAGCGACACCGCTTGGTCCAAAGTATGTTAACATCCAAATAAAAACAGAACCAGCAAAAATAAATGTTCCTGCTTTTTTCAAAAACCCCTTTCCCTTCTCCCACGTACTACGTGACAATGTTAACAATTGAGGAATGCGATAAGGCGGTAGTTCCATGACGAACAGTGATTTTTCTCCTTTGAAAAATATACTAGAGAACAATTTTGCTAGCACCATCGCAACAACAATTCCTAATACATACAATGAAAATACGATGATAGCTTGATGTTTAATAAAGAATGCTCCTGCAAACAACGCATATACAGGTAATCTTGCTGAGCAAGACATTAAAGGAGTTAATAATATTGTTAACAAACGCTCTTTCGGTTGCTCAATTGTTCTTGCTGCCATAACACCAGGGACGTTACACCCGAAACCTATAATCATAGGAATAAATGCTTTTCCATTTAAGCCAATTGCCTCCATTAATCTATCCATCACGACAGCTACTCTCGCCAAATATCCTGAATCTTCAAGGAATGAGATTAATAGAAACAAGATAAAAATTTGTGGTACAAATACTAATACTCCACCAACCCCTGCCACGATTCCATCAAGTACCAGCATTTGAATAAACTCCGAAGCACCGATAACCTCAAGTACATTTGCTAACAATGTTGATATTGGTCCTGAAATAAAGCCATCCAACAAATCCGCTAAAGGTGAACCGAGCCAATCAAAAGTTACCATAAAAATGATATACATAAATAGTAAAAATAACGGTAACCCGAAGTATTTATTCGTGACTATATTATCAATTAATTCCGTTGTTGTTCTTTCCTTTGTCTCTGACACTTCCATTACGTTTACTATTAAATCACTTATAAACTGATCACGTATATGATAGATGTAATGACGTATTGTTCCACCATCAGTATCTTTTGATATCAACTGTTCCGTTTGGTGCTTTATTTGCTCAAATATATTTGGTTCTAAAAGTTGGTCAACATATGACTCTACTTGTTTATTCCCTTCCAAATATTGTATAGCTAACCATCGTTTTGATATAGATAATTTGTCTGGTAGTTTATCTTCAATTTGCTGAATAGCTTCTTCTAAAATTGCACCATAATTTAATGCAAATACCCGTTCATTAGATTCATTTAGCAACGCAAGATTAGCTGTAAGCTCTCCACAGCCCATTCCAGTTCGAGCAATAATAGGAGCTACTAGGACATTAAGCAAGTCAGCTAATTTTTCAGCATTGATTTTCAAGCCTCTTTTTTTTGCAACATCAACCATATTTAAACCGATAATGATAGGTTTCTCGAACTCTAACAACTGCACTGTTAAGTGTAAATTCCGCTTTAGTTGAGAAGCATCAACAATATTAACAATTTTTTCAAATGATGCTGTCAACAAAAAATTTGTGACAACTTCTTCATCCTTTGAAAGTGGATTTAATGAATATACTCCTGGGAGATCAATGAGCTGGCCTTGTTTATCTCTTAAAATACCAATTTTCTTCTCAACTGTTACCCCACTCCAGTTGCCGACATATTCATATGATCCTGTCAAATTATTAAACAGCGATGTTTTTCCCGTATTAGGATTCCCGAATAGTGCAATTTGTGAGGACAATGTCACCCACTCCAATCTTCGCTGCCTCTTTACGTCTAATGCTTATACATTGTCCGCAGCACTCAATCAATACTGGACCTCCAAATGGCATGACACACCTTAAGCAAATATTTTCACCTTCTACGACGCCCATGTCTAATAACCGTTGCTTCACAAGGTCATTTGCTAATGACAAATCAATAATTTTTGCTGTAGAACCTTTTTTCAAGCTAGCTATGTTCATATGATATCCCTCCTGAAATAGCGGAAAAGTTCTTCATAGCTAAAGTTACAAATTAACATTTTATATGATAATGATAATTCTTCTCATTGTAATTTCATCATATAATAGATTTTTTCATTTTTGTGTAATATTTGTCACAATACAGTTGCGATATTATGAAAGATGTGTGACGTCAATTGTCAATTTACCCAATTGACACCGCATTTCCTATCCATAAAGTTACATTCAATGAAAGACCTGTGATCTCAATCACCACGCTACGCATTTGGATTGTCTATGCTATACGTAAGAATTCATTTTTTAGGCTTTTTCGTAAACTTTGTTGCTATTGTTATGAATTTAGTACCAAAAAAGTGGTTTTATATTGTTAGTCATCGTTATACAGAAGATAAGAAACCACGAACTCTAGTTGGGTACGGATTATTTCTTATTACGAATAACAACAACCATTGCGAAAACAGCCATTTTTAATAATGAGGAGGAAATAGAAATGTCAAATAAATTCGATGAAAACATGATTGTAGGGGAAGTTGTAGCAGAATTCCCAAAAGCTAGTGATATATTTAAATCGTATAGGATTGATTTTTGTTGTAATGGGAATCGACCTATAAAAGAATCAGCTCTTGAAAGAAATGTTTCTACAGAAAAAATAATTGCAGAGCTAAACAAGTTATATGAAGAGAAAGAAAACGATTCAAGTTCTCAACACAACTGGAATTCAGCATCTATTACCGAACTTATCAACCGCATAATAGATAAACATCATCGTTATTTAGAAGAGGAGCTTCCACAATTAAGCCCGTATGTAACAAAGGTGATGAGAGTCCATGGACAAGCCCACCCAGAACTTATTCAAGTTCATAAGCTATTCAACACGTTAAAAGCAGATTTAGAAGAGCACCTTATGGGTGAAGAAACTGAGCTATTTCCATCATTTTTAGCGTTCGAGCACGATCCTTCAAATAGTAATCGAGACAAAATCGTCAATATTCTCGAAGCTACGAAAAATGAACATGAAACTGCAGGTGATATCTTAAAGGAACTACGTACCGTTACGAATAATTTCACGCCACCATTAGGTGCATGTAGAACGTATCAATTAGTATTTAATCGCTTAGAAGAGCTAGAATCTGATTTATTTGAACATATTCATCTAGAAAATAATATTCTATTTAATAAGATTTCATAAATTAAAACCCTCTGACAAATTGTGTCAGAGGGTTTGTTATTGAGTTTGCTGCTTTGCATGATATGAAACCTACAGGGCTTATCTGCTTGTTTTCATAAGCCAAACCATATGAAGGTTAACAAGCGACTTTTCATCCCACCTCTTCTTTGCTTGGCGGGTATGTTCAGGATACTTACCCTTTTCTTCTCACCCACCAATGTAGGACATTTCGATTTTTTCTCTCATTTTTGCTGAATGTTCAGTACGTTCATCTGAATAACGATCGTGTCGTGCTCCCCACACCTTTTTAATTTCCTCTATAATTGTTTCGCTTGATGCATTAGCACGTAATATTTTCTTAAAATCGTGGCCTTTCGATGCAAATAAACAATTGTACATTTTCCCATCTGCTGATATACGAGCCCTTGTACAGCTAGAACAAAATGACTCTGAAACAGATGTAATGAACCCTACTTCTGTATCTGTGCCTTTGTGACGATAGCATGTTGCTACTTCGCCAAAATACCGTTGCTCTACTGGTTCTAATTCAAAGTGTTCTTCTAACTGGTGAAATATTTGTTTTTTCGTTACCACTTGATCATAATTCCAGCCATTTGTGCTACCGACATCCATAAACTCAATATAGCGAATAGGAATCTCTTCCTTTTTAAAATATTTCGCCATCGGTATGATTTGTGAATCATTTAAGCCCTTTTTAACGACCATATTTACTTTTACGATTAGACCCTCTTTTTTAGCAGCTGCTATACCTTTTAATACTGGTGATACGCCTACAGATCTACCGTTCATTTTTTTAAATATTTCATCTTCAATAGCATCCAAGCTTATATTTACACGCTGTAAACCAGCTTGCTTTAACTCTTTCGCATATTTTGGTAAATATATTCCGTTTGTAGTAAGAGCAATATCCTCAATCCCATCGATTAATGACAGTTGCTTAATTAAAATATGAAGATCCTTTCTAAGTAACGGTTCTCCCCCAGTTAACCTTACCTTCTTCACACCAACCTCAGCAAAGCATTTGACGAGTCTAGAAATTTCTTCAAACGTCAATAGTTCTTTCCTTTGTAAAAATGGAAAATCAGGGCCGAATATGTCTGCTGGCATACAATATGAACAACGAAAATTACATCTGTCTGTAACTGATATTCTTATATCCCGCAAAGGGCGATGATGTTGGTCTTGAATTGATATTGCCTGATTGACCATAAGCAATCTCTCCCCCATAAATTATTTAAGTCAGTAATAGCATATTTAACCTATTATATACATATTAAAGCAAAATATATTTATAAACAATGTGATGCTTGTCACTTAAAGAAATTAACTTGTCGTATACACTTTAACTGGGAAACAATTTTTGGAGCGATTTCTCCTATTATTGCTTTATTATCTCAGTTAAGGAGGTTTTAACATGTATGTCCAGATGTTACGAAAAATAAATATATTTCAAGATTTACCAGAGCAATCATTAGCCTTTATTTCGGAAAATCTTAAATCTCAATATTTTAATAAGGGGGAAATTATCTTTTCTGAAGTCGAGGAAGCTACAGCAGTTTTTTTTGTAAAATCTGGAATTGTTCGCCTCACAAAAGGAGACCAGAATGGAAAAGAGATTGTTGTTTGTTTAAAAAAAGCAGGAGATATATTCGCTGAAGCAGCGTTATTTAGCGAAGAAGGAACACGGTATCCTGCAACTTCTCAAATGCTTCAAGAGGGGGAAGTTTTATACTTAGACACGAATCATTTGCAAGTTGAATTGATGCAGAACCCAGACATAGCTGTTGAAATGATTCGTTATATGAGTCGTCAGCTACGTAGCTTTACATCAATCATAAGAGATATCGCTTTACTGGATGTATATAGTAAAACAATTTCAACACTTGATCGATTAGCAAAGGATTTTGGTATCAAAAAAAGTAAAGGAGTTCAAATTGAACTTCCTTTAACAGTACAGGAATTTGCAAATATAATTGGAGCCACCCGTGAAAGCGTAAGTCGAGTTTTTTCAAAATTAAAAAGTGAACGTATGATTGATATAGAAGAAAAGAAAATAATTATATGTGATTGGAACCAATTTTCGACGATGTATAAACACTAATCCTTGTAGCACAGTTGAGCAATTAATATACTCATAATTAAAATCAAGTGGAGTGCTCCTCCACCTGATTTACTCTTTAAATATGGCGTTAACCTTATTTTTGTTTTAAAATATTTTCCGTTAAATCAAGTACAGGGTTTTCAGGTGATCTCTTATTAACTTGAAGCATCCTATAAATCCAGTTTTCTCCTTTTCCGTCTTCAACAGCAAATAATATTCTATTTTCATCTGAATTATATATATAATCTACGCCATTTAGGTTTCTCTTCTCTGATTGCTCTAATTCTTTATCACTCATATGCCATTTAGTGCCATTTGTACTTGAAATTATATTAATATAAACCTTTTCGTATAGTTCGTTTTTTAAGGTCATTGAAATTACAACTATGTTAGAACTTAGTTCTCCTTCTTTTGTAACAAACTCTAAACCCTTACTTTTACCCTCTTTATACATTTCTTCATATACATTTAAGAGGTTTTCTTCACTTTTAACAGTGTATTGTATTTGTCCTTTATCTAGTTCATAGGCTCCAGGAAATTCAGTTGGTAATAAGACTTTATTTTCAATAAAGTTTTTCATATTTGTATAATCAGAAAAATATGTATCATTTTTAACAGTTCGTACAGCACTTGGACCATATCTTTCGTATTGATCAATAGGTAGAAAATAAAGAAACTCACCTGGTTCAAGCGTATTTTTTAACTCATCGATTTTATCATCATATTGTTTCAAACTTGGATGATCCCACTCTTCGTTCGTAATCTCTAGCATCGTTTCACCTTTTGTATTTAACAACGACCAGCCATTTAATTTTGCAGCGACACCGACTGACGTTGTTAAAATAATGAGTAATACCGTTGTCATTAACACTAGCCTTCGGTTAACAAGGAAGCTTGTTCTTTTACTATCTTTCTTGTAAAACACTGCTTCATGTATTTCTTGTTCATTCATTGTAGGGATTTGTTCATTTTTCAATGATCGTTCAAAGTCTTCAAAGGAATGAAATTTCTTCATCTTTTATCCTCCTATTCTCGTTTGCTAGTAAATATCTTTTTAGCTTTTTCCTAGCCCGCTCATAGCATTTGCGCACTGCGGGTTGATTGGTACTCATAATTTGCTCAATTTCTGCGTATGAGAGCTCCTGAACAGTTTTTAAAATAATAATTGTGCGTTCTTTTGCTGATAATTCTCGTAAAGCATCTGAGATCTCTTCACTAAATTCTGTTTCATGCATTGTTGTAATATTGTGAGCTAACGGTTCATTACTAGGTTGAAATGGTATAAATTTGATTAACCTTTGTCTTTTTATGACATTCAAACAATGATGATATGCAATTTTGTATAACCAAGCAGATAGATTGGTTTCTTTGGTTATTTTATGCAAGTTGTTATAAGCCTTCACGAACACTTCTTGAGTAGCATCTTCAGCATCTAGGACATTTCTAAGCATATGAAAACAATATGTATGAATCCTTTGATGATTTTTACTAATCAATTGGCTAAAATCATCGTTATAATCGTCCAATATCTTGTCTTTGTTTTCGGCTACGTTCTTCAACTACCTTCCCTCCTCTTTTTTTTGATAAAGGCAATCTTCGTATTGACTGTTGTTTTACTACATATAACTAAAAGTTATGTTCAAAGCTGTTTTGTACATGGCGTTTGTAGTATCGTTTCTTCGATATCAATTTGAGCAATGGCACAATAATTCTTATGGTATTTCTAATTTTGTGATAATGACATCAAAGCTTACGAAAAGAGCCTGATAAATAAGCGTTCATAATTAAAACAATTTTACTCATCAATTTGTGACATTTTATGAAAAATTTTAATTAATTTTAAGTTAGAATGAATGAGATAGTATATAAAACAAGCTCATCGTGTAGGGTTCAAACTTTATGATACTATTATCATTGTTCTACAACATCAAAAAAACAGCATAATCCGTTTGATAACTCAGTAGAATGATAATATTTACGTTGCAGTTTTGAATGTTTTCATATTTAATAGAAGTAACAACTAATTCTTCCATAAGGTAGGTGGTAACAATAAAAACTCAATCCCAGCCTACAAAACCAACCATGTCTGTTGAGCTAAAAGAATTGTTGAATTCCTCTGAGTACACCGTGAAAGTTAAAAAGGGCTCATACCTTTTTCAAGAAGGGATGGAGGCTACAGAACTTTACATCATTCGTTCGGGAAGAATACAAATTAGTAAAATTTCTGCAGATGGACGTGAACTTACATTAAGAATATGTCGACAAGATGACATTGTAGGTGAGCTTACACTTTTTACAGATGATGCAAAATATATTCTCAATGCAAAGGTGCTTGAGGATTGTGAAGTAGCTGTCATAAAAAAAGACTACCTCGAAACGCAATTTTTTCAAAATAGCCAACTTGCATTTGAGTTTATGAAATGGATGAGTGATCACTTTCGCAAAACGCAAACGAAATTTCGCGATTTAGTTTTAAATGGAAAAAAAGGTGCGCTATATTCTACTCTTATTCGTATGTCAAACAGCTATGGAATTAAGAAAGAAGATGGGATTTTTATTGACTTACCGCTTACGAATCAGGAGCTGGCAAACTTTTGTGGTACAACTAGAGAAAGTGTCAACCGTATGTTAAATGACTTGCGACGTCAAAAGAAAATAACAATGAATAAAGGATTTATTACTATTCTTGATTTAGAGTTCTTAAAAACAGAAATTAATTGCGAAGAGTGCCCTGCTATTATTTGTAGTATTGATTAAACCGTCTTATTATCTTATTTTAAATCTTTTCTTAGCCTGATGTTATTGGGACCTTCTTTTACAACTGGAAAGATACCACGTACAAGGGAACTCCACTTTGGAGTTCCCTTGTTTTCTATATTAATTATTCTAATATTAGACACTTTAAATCTAGTTTTTCTCTTCTAACTTTACCATCTCTCCTGGTTTTACTACTAATTTATTTTCCACCTCGAATTTCTCAACATTTTCTTCATTATAAATGCCAGGTTCATCTGTATGAATAGGAATGACATGATCAGCGTTTATCATTATTGCTGCATCCATCGCCTCCTCTACATTCATGTTATCATATGTACCGTCTATACCTAATAAGGCATAATTTATATTTTTGTCAGACAATAAATTCATTTCATCTATTTTACCAGTATCACCAGCATGATAAACCCGAAGTCCATCAAACTCTAGTACAAAACCATAGGATAAATCTATAGGGTGGTGATCATTATAAGCTGCGACTGCACTAATATTAATGCCTAATACTTCAATGTTTTTACCAGGTAAGTCACTCTCAATCTTATTATTTTCAAAATCGTAAAATTGTGTAATAATTTCTGTTTGATCTTTCTTCGTTACTTTTGACAAATCACTGTGATCATAATGTCCATGAGTGGATAGAATAATATCTGCTGGTTCTGAGTAATCCTCCTCATCACCTGCCCAAGGGTCAATATAAATGACTTTACCATCGCTCGTTTTAATTTTCACACTAGCGTGGCCAATTACTTGAAGTGATGGTGATGTCTCCTTGTTACTAGCATCCTCCTTACTACAGCCAAATACAAATAGAGAAGTGATTAATAGACATGCGAATAAAGTAACTTTCCGGTTAGTGAACAAATACATCCCTCCTAAAATGTTAAATTTTTCACATTGATTTTACCATAAAATACATATAAATCATACTTATATTCACAATTTTCAGATTATTATTGTTGCAAGCATATTTATTGTAGTTGAATAAGATTCTGTTCGTATGCTATGTTACTATAATCACCAAATTAGAACGACGGGCAGTATTGTTATACACTTACCATCATTAACAGTTATTTTCCTTGATGATATTATACCAAGTTACGTTATTTTGAACGCATTTCCTTAGAATCTTTACAAACGCATCTTTATAGTAATTTTCATAATTTAGTGCTACCCTTAATTTAATAGCATGATTTTAGGATAATGTTAAATAGTGAATTGTTAACTTGGAGTTCTCATAAATTCTCTAAAGATTTCCCAGTTTACCATAAAAATATAGGCAAACTGTCTTTTTCAATTTATTTTAATAACATTTCTACGGCCGTTACTAGTAATTTCAATTTTGAAGGGTTTGGTGGTTTCACACGTAGAAAAAAAATTAAAGAACATTAAATAATCCCTTTTTCTCTCCCATAATTTAATAATGCCTCGTAAGAATCTCCAGATAGACCTAAAATTTCACAAAATGCTGGTTCAGTCTTATATCCTTTTATTTTTAGTTCAATGACTTGTTGCCGTATACCTGGAAACTCTTTTAGTATAAATCTCTCTATAACCATGTGTTGGTAAGCATATTGTTGTAAAACTGGCTGAGATTGCCCAAATATTTCAAATTCAAAGCCGTGAAATATAAAATTGGCCTTGACCACTTCCAAATTTCTAATATTTTTTCTGGTGATCTTAAAATCGATTTCATTCTCATAAAGTTTTTTTACTTTATTTTCAAATCTTAGTTTATGTAAATGATCAACTTCCATAATAATGTCTAAATCAGAATCAATTACATCAACACCAATTGGTATCGTTCCACATACTACAGGATCATACTCAACTAAGTCTTTCATAATTCCTAAATTTTCTATGGCACTATATGCTTTACGCTGTTTTGCTGTTCCCATTTTTAAACTTATCAGAGAATTATACACCGCTTCCCTCCTAAAAACATGTCAAATATTATTGTCTAACTTATGTACATCTCATCATGATGTACCAAGAAATCAATATATTATAATTTTCTTTTGTAAAGCTTTTTAACAAATTTATACGCCTCATAATTGCATTTCTATTAACTTAATTTAATGTATACACCCTTTTTAGATTTCCTTTCAGCATCATCTGTCATACTCCTAATTTTGCTAGATAATTGGGATGATCTTCGCAATTTATCGTCAAGCCATACGGAAGGATCAATTAGTCGTAATTTCTTTTTAAGGTGAAAGTCAAAACTTCTCTCATCTTCAATAACATACTTTCCTTCATAGAGTTGACTTAATAATGAATTAATTTCTGGATTTTCTGCCTTTCTTAGAAGCTCCATTACCTCTTCATCTGTACGTAATAAATCTGTTCTGTAAATAATATTCTTTACTAATGCAAGTTTCATAGTTTTTGATAATATTTTATAGCCAAACACATTCACTGGATCTAGAAAAAAACCAATTACCTCTTTGTAATAAGTTTCTACAAACCATTCAGCCGCTGTCAATTCTTCTACATACATTTTTCCATTTATTACTACAAGATGATCTAAAAAAAACCTTATACTTGATAATGATATTTGTCCATACTCATACATATCACGCAGTGTAGAATCCACTCGATCTGCACATAATTCAGGTGATGGCTGTTCAAGTAACGTCCACTGATCCATGTTAAAAAGCAGTTTCTTATAATTATATCCATATTTTCGCAATATTTCTGGTACTTCAGAATCTCTAATCACATCGATAAATAACTTTTCATGATAATCTTCTTTGCTATTTTCAAATACAAAATCAACTACATGAGAAAATGCTGTATGTGATATGTCATGCAGAAGTCCAGCAATTTGTTCTACTGTCGAACCTCCTAACATTCTTATTAAAAGCATGACTCCAACAGAGTGTTCATATCTTGTTACATTCCATTTCTCATTCACTAAATAGCTTGCACCACCTTGATGAACATACTTTAAACGTTGAATCTCTTTGCAATTAATTAGTTCTTCAAGAACTCCTTCAATGATAAATTCCCCATAAATAGAATCTATTATTTTCATAATTTACCCTCACCTCATGTGAATATTACAATATAACACTTACATTCTTTTATTTACCAACCTAATTATATGAAAGAGCTGGGTGGAAGTAAAATACAAACATATAAAACATTGCTTTCAATTAAAGGCTGTTTTTGCATTGAAAGTTGCTTTTCATTCTAAGATATAACACGTATACAGCTAGCGTTTGTGACTTCTTTTCTTCTGTACAACGGTGACGAACATATAAAACCATTTTTTATGGTACTAATTTGATAACAATAGCAACAAAGTCTAACGAAAAGATCCCTTTTAGTTTATATTTTTCAAATAGGACATTAAACACGTTTTAAATTAAGTATTCAAGCTGTTTAGCTCCAGGCAAAAAAGCACTAAAGAGTCTTATATGACAACCCTGACCACATTGATCGCATAAAAAAAGATCCTGCCAACATTAAAATGTACCCTATAGAGTAGACACTTAAAAAAGTCTCCCTATAGGGTACATTTTTGTATAATGGAGAAACACAACTAGAGAAATACTTCGGATTGGAGAAAACTATGAGTAAAAAGATTTTTTCGGAGAAAGAGATCAAACTTTTATCTTCTAACATTTATGTTAAAT